>CAMWLV010000190.1 GCA_947175175.1 uncultured Lachnospiraceae bacterium | reverse complement strand
AACAGCCTGCTAGGGGCATTTTCTGATGTGGGAGGTATGTATGAAAAAGAAACTATTCATATTATTGTGTGCAGGAATGATGATGACAGGCTGCGCAGGGCAGGGAAGTGGCGAACAGAAAGAACCAAAGGTTATATCACTGGATTTAGGTGGGAATGCTCAAAACGATGATGCGAACAAAGAACAAGCGAGCGATAATGCTGGCAGTGACGCTGGTGAAATCGTACAGCCAGGGGAAAATACAGTAAGTCCGGAACCGGAAACGGAGAGTGCACCAATAGACAATAATGAGAACATTCAGAAAAATGAAAATGCGCAGGATTTATATATGCAATTCATAAACAATGAAGTTCCGGTGATGATCGGAAACGATTATCCCCAGAATGATTACAGGATTTTTAATCTGGAAAGAGGAAAATCGTATACATTTGCAGAGCTGGGGCAATATGTCAATCAAAGTTATTTGGATCCCGAATACTCAGAAAAGACAGCATATGATTACGCACAATATACTTATGTGGAATGTCTGGACAGCAATTCCCAAAACTTTTTAATCAAATTTGTCGGATTGGATATTTATGCACAAGACGATGACAGTTTTGCCGTCTATGTGATTACAGAGAATAATGGGCAGCTATATTTGACAGATGAATATGAGTGCTGGGCGCGCAGTTATACAGAACAATATCGTAATGGTCTGTGCATCGATGGTGGTTCTTCAGGAGCCGGAGATCACTATTCAGGGAAATCTGTTATTTTGTCCAATGGTAAAATAACAAATATTTATGGAGAAGAAATGCTGAGTGGCCAGTGGACAAGTTACGTCAACGAGGCAATCTATTATGAAGTTTTTGGTGAGGATTTGGGAGTACCGCTGAATGTATCGGTTTATACAATTGGCGAGGAAAAATATTATATATATGATTTTTCAGAGTGTACGGATGACCAGGTAACCTTGTGTGAAAACTATATCAACAGATGCCGCGATGAGGCAGGGATCAAATGGGTTACAGATGCAGAAGTGGAGGAAGCTATCAAAAAAAGATGCAGTTCAATAGGTGTAAACTATGACACGATTGACCAGCAGGAAAAAGCAACATGGACAAATACTTGAAAAAGCTTTAGAAATGGATTCCGCCCATCGAAAAATAATTGACGAAACAGCCAAATAATACTATAATAGTGATATTCGGAAAAATATAAAATCTTTATTAATATTTTATAAAAAGAGATTGGAGAGAGAATACTTTATGAAAAAATTGGAAGAATACGTAAGAGCAATACCTGATTTCCCAGAGCCGGGCATCATATTCCGCGATGTGACAAGTGTTTTGCAGGACGCTGATGGTCTGCAGCTTGCTATTGATACTATGCAGGATCTGATAAAAGATTTGGAATACGATGTTGTAGTAGGAGCCGAATCCAGAGGATTTATTTTTGGAACACCAATTGCATATAATAATCATAAGCCCTTTGTTCTGATCAGAAAGAAAGGAAAACTTCCCCGCGAAACAGTTTCCATTGATTATGATCTCGAGTATGGCAAGGCGACGATAGAGATGCATAAAGACTCTATTCAGCCAGGACAGAAGGTTCTTGTAGTAGATGACCTGATTGCTACGGGCGGGACTACGGAAGCGATGATCAAGCTGATCGAGTCACTTGGCGGAAAAGTAGTAGGAGTGGTCGTTTTGATGGAGCTTGCCGGATTAAAGGGCAGGGATAGGATTGCAGGCTATAGGCTTGATTCCGCGATCATCTATGAGGGCAAATGAAAAATCTCTGATTTTCATTATAAATTTGCTGTTTGACGAATATATTGGATATGGCTGGTGATGCGAAGTGACAGATGAGAAACATACAAGAACAGGGGCATATGAAGATTCCCTGATCATAAAGGGGAGTAAGGCTGGTCCTAAAAAAATAGATGAACGAAAAATTGAATATATCAAAGAGTTTCAAAGCCCCGATGAATTATATCAGGGGCTTATTCGGCGTGTGCACAAATATCACCCATCAGATGATATTTCAATGATTGACAAGGCATATGCAACTGCGCGTGAAGCACACAAGGATCAGGTAAGAAAATCAGGTGAGCCTTACATTATCCACCCATTGTGTGTAGCGATTATCCTTGCGGATCTGGAGCTTGACAAGGAGACCATCATCGCCGGACTTCTGCATGATGTTGTCGAAGATACGATTATGACAAACGAGGAGCTCAAGGAGCAGTTTGGGCCTGATGTAGAGCTTCTTGTCGACGGTGTTACTAAACTGGAACAGCTTCAGTACACAGGGGATGCAACGCCTGATCGGCTGACAAGCCGCGAGGAGCTGCAGGCTGAAAATCTGAGAAAGATGTTTCTTGCAATGGCAAAAGATATCAGGGTAATCCTGATCAAGCTTGCAGACCGTCTGCACAATATGCGGACTTTGAAATATAAGTCACCAGAGAGTCAGAAACGTATTGCCAGAGAAACATTGGATATTTATTCCCCGCTTGCAGAGCGTCTTGGTATTTCTAAAATCAAGATTGAACTTGATGACCTGTCATTAAAATATCTGGAACCAGAAGCGTATTATGATCTGGTAGAAAAAATTGCCCTCAGAAAAGATGCCCGTGAGAAATATGTGCAGGATATCGTGGATGAAGTGACGGAGCACATCACGGAGGCTGGGATTGAGGCTCAAATTGACGGGCGTGTAAAACATTTTTTCAGTATATATAAGAAAATGAAAAATCAGGGAAAGACGATTGATCAGATCTATGATCTGTTCGCGGTGCGTATTATCGTTGATTCTGTAAAGGACTGTTATGCTGCGCTTGGTGTGATTCATGAGATGTATAAACCTATGCCTGGGCGGTTTAAAGATTATATTTCCATGCCAAAGGCAAATATGTATCAGTCGCTTCACACGACACTCATCGGTTCTACTGGAACGCCGTTTGAGATACAGATCCGAACGTTTGAGATGCACAGGGTTGCCGAGTATGGTATTGCTGCGCATTGGAAATATAAGGAGGCAAGTGACGGAAAAGTGTCCACAGGAGGTGAGGACGAGAAACTCGCTTGGCTCAGCCAGATTCTTGAATGGCAGAAGGATATGTCTGACAACAGGGAATTTATGAATCTTTTGAAGAGTGATCTCGATCTTTTCTCAGATCATGTCTACTGTTTTACGCCGGCAGGTGATGTCAAAAATCTTCCGGCGGGATCTACTCCGATTGATTTTGCATACAGTGTTCACAGTGCAGTCGGTAACAAGATGATAGGTGCAAGGGTAAACGGCAGGCTTGTCACGATCGACTATCAGATCAATAATGGCGACTGTATCGAAATCATGACTTCCCAGAACTCTAAGGGACCAAGCCGCGACTGGTTGAACATTGTGAAGTCAGCACAGGCGAAAAATAAGATTTCACAGTGGTTTAAAAGTGAGCTGAAGGAAGACAACATCATAAAAGGAAGAGAACTTATACACAATTACTGCAGGGCGAAAAATATCATTCTGGCAGATCTGTTGATATCAAAATATCAGAATGCGGTGATGCGCAGATATGGGTTTAATGACTGGGATGCGCTTCTTGCGGCGATTGGACACGGCGCGCTTAAGGAAGGGCAGATTATTAACCGTATGCAGGAGCTGCATGCGAAAGAGCATAAAAAGCAGGAGTCCGATGAGGAGCTGCTGGCATATATCCAGGAGTCGGCTGCCAGTAAACAGATGAAACCGAAAGGAAAAACAGGTATCACCGTAAAGGGAATACATGATGTGGCGGTGCGTTTTTCACGCTGTTGTGCACCAGTACCCGGTGATGAGATTGTCGGTTTTATCACGCGCGGGCGCGGGGTTTCCATACACAGGACGGACTGCATCAACATCATGAGTCTGTCAGATCTGGAACGCTCCAGACTGATCGATGCGGAGTGGGAGCCAGAGGAAGCAGCAGAGAGAAATGAGAAGTACCTGACAGAAATTGTGATCTATGCGCAGAACAGAAGTGGTCTGTTGGCGGATATCACAAAGGCGCTCACAGAGAAAAATATCGATATCCGCTCTGTGAATACCAGGACAAATAAGCAGAATGTAGCGACGATGGGAATGACATTTGAGATTGGCAGCAGGGAAGAACTTCAAATGATTGTTGATAAATTGAAAACGATTGACAGTGTGATAGATATTGAAAGGACGACAGGCTGATATGGCAGATTTAAAGGTAAAAAGAAGGGTACTTAGTGCCTGCCAGACAAATTGTTATTACGTGTACAGGGAAGGTGCAGACGAGATTGTCATTATCGATCCAGGCGACAACGGAGAGGTTGTATATGATGACGTGAAAAGCCTTGGATTTGAGAAAGTGGCAGGGATTTTATTAACACATGGTCATGGAGACCATACGGGTGGAGCCTTGAAGTTAAAAGAACTCAGCGGTGCAAAGATTTATGCCTATGAGGATGAGGATGAGATTTTAAAAGATCCTGAGAAAAACTTGTCAGGCTGGTTTGGCAAGGCGTACGGATTTGAGGCGGACGAGTATCTGCATGATAAACAGACTTTTTGCATGGCAGGGGTTGATTTCGAGGTACTTCATACGCCGGGGCATACAAAAGGCGGCTGTTGTTTTTATGATGCCGAGGATAAAACGATGTTCTGCGGCGATACTATTTTTAATGGTTCTGTAGGAAGGACGGACTTTTATTCGGGTTCCATGCGGCAGCTTGGCGATTCCATTCGCGAGCGGATTATGACGCTTCCCGATGATGTGAAGCTCTACTCTGGTCATGGAGACGCAACAACGGTCGGATACGAGAGAAAGTACAATCCATGCCTGGTATAGGCATGGATTTATCTTTGCCTGGTATAGGCATTGATTTATCTATGTCTAAACTTAGATATGGGTTTTTCATTGATAGGAGTCTGTAAGAAACAGGAGAACAGTAAATGATTAATGTTTATACAAATAGGGAGAATTACCAGTATGATCTGCATGCCCTGCTCAAATCGTTTTATCCGGAGCATGATGTGAGAGTGTACAATGAGAGTGCACAAAACGATCAGGGAGATGGCGGCAGTCAGGTCATAATACGGCTTTTAGAAGACAGTATGGAATTGGTGCTTGATATTGACGGCAGGAAAGAGTATTCGCATACATACAAAAATGACACTGGTGTTACAAAAAATGATTACAAGCTTTCGTTATACTATGACTTGTGCGATTATACAGGGAAAACGCTTCCATGGGGAAATCTGACAGGTATCAGACCGACAAAGCTTACCATGGGAATGCTGGATGAAGGGCTGTGTGATGAGGAGATTGTCGCGCAGATGAAAGAGACGCATGCGGTCAGTGATGAGAAGGCGCGGCTCAGTCTTGATATTGCCAAGAGGGAGAAGCAGATTCTCAGCAGTATTCACTATGAGGACGGTTATAGTTTATACATTGGCATTCCGTTTTGTCCGACAACATGTCTGTATTGTTCCTTTACTTCGTATCCAATCGCAGCATGGCGCAAACGGATCAAGGAGTATTTGCAGGCACTTTTTACAGAGATTGATTTTATTGCAGAAGCTTATCATGACAAGATATTGGACACCATCTATATCGGAGGAGGAACACCCACGACATTGGGTGCAGACGAACTGGATATACTGCTTCAGCGCGTGCGCGACAGATTTGATTTTCAGCAGGTAAAGGAGTTTACTGTGGAAGCGGGGCGTGCAGACAGTATCACAAGAGAAAAGCTTGATGTGCTGAAAAAGCATGGAGTGACACGCATATCCGTAAATCCCCAGACCATGAAAGATGAGACTTTAAAATACATCGGCAGGCAGCACACGGTAGCACAGGTAAAAGATGCATTCCATATGGCAAGAGAAGCAGGATTTGACAACATTAATATGGATATCATCTTGGGACTGCCAGGAGAACTTGATACGGATGTGCAAAATACCATAGATGAAATCAAAAAGCTAAATCCTGACAGCCTGACAGTTCATTCGCTTGCCATCAAACGCGCATCAAAGCTCAGCCAGTGGATTGAGGAAAACGGCATAGGGACACTCCGCAACACAGACAGTACGATGGAGATCGCACAGAAGGGTGCATATGCATTGGACATGAAACCTTATTATCTCTACAGGCAGAAAAATATGTCTGGCAATTTTGAGAATGTCGGTTATGCGAGAGAAGGAAAATTCGGTATTTACAACATTCTGATTAACGAGGAAGTGCAGACCATTATCGCACTCGGTGCGGGCAGCATTTCGAAGAAGGTATATCCAGACGGACGGATTGAGCGCAGTGAGAATGTGAAGGATGTGACGCAGTATATCGAGAGAATCGAGGAAATGATAGAAAGAAAGCGTGTATTATTAGAAGATTAGCAGTTCAAAATTTGGACGAAAATAGTTGAGTATGATGTAAATTGGGTAGACAATGTCTACCCAATTCGATTCTTTAAAAGTATTTTTAGAAGGGAGTATTTTATGCGCAGACTCGCAATCGCAGTCATATTTGCTGGTATTATATTACTGAATAGCTGCCAAAACAGTACAGACGAAATACAGACATTAACCATTGAAGAACAAAAAGACACTATTGGAACCAATCTTCCTCAAATTTCTATTACAAAGGATTTTATCAACTGGTTTGCTGAGGACAACAGTACTCTTCTTTTTGAACAAACATATTGTACCGTGGAAGTTACAAATGATGGATTTGACAACCTTGCAGATGCACTGCCCAATTGGTCGAAAGAACATGCCTTAACCTTAGATGATTCCTTTTCTATAGAATTTATACTGCAATGTGCTAAAGAAGATTTTTTAAGCTATTTTTCTTATCAGGATGTTCAAATTGGAAGAAGTGATGCCCATATAGTAAGTCTGATTGAAGACTTTTCTGAAGACTATACTATAGGTGGTGCTGTCAATTTTGGAAGAAGGGGATATACTTTTGATGTGCAAAGCGGAAAAAATCTTGCACTGGAAGACTTGCTGATTGACAAAGAAGGCTTTTATGCAAAAGCGACAGA
>CAMWLV010000189.1 GCA_947175175.1 uncultured Lachnospiraceae bacterium | reverse complement strand
TGCATATATTATAATAGGCTATAGAAAGGTAGGTGACAAAATGGCTTTCTCATATGATAAATTATGGAAACTCCTCATTGACAAGAAAATGACCAAAGAAAATTTCCGTATTCTTATAAAAGCCTCCCCAACAACAATAGCTGCCATGGGTAAAGGTGAGGGAATATCCCCAAAAGTTTTGGAGCGTATCTGTATTGCTTTTGAATGCCAGCCTGGTGACATCATGGAATATGTCTTTAACAAGACTGATTCCTCACCACCTGCTACCATCAGCACAAAGGAACCAACGCACTCCACCGAATATACCACTGCTACCGTAAAGAATACAGAAAAAAAGTATCGGCGCTTTACTCAAAAAGATGCCAAGCAAATTGACCGTCAGAGGCTGATCAGTGACATTCAGTACCAGTTAGATATCAGCCTAACATTTGGCAGTGATGTGCTCTCCTCTTTGCTTGCCGAAGCAAAACAGTCAAAACCCTCCCCATCAGACGGAATTGCAAAAACGGCACCAAACAATACTGCTGCCTATGATCCAGCTATTGCAGGGAACGAAACCCTGAGTGAGAAACTTGCAAGACTGCGCAGGGAGCATTCATCACAGGAGCCTTCCAGCTCCGAAACACTCTCCGGCTAAAAATTACACCTAACAAGAAAACCGCCTCAGTACTCATTCAAAGTACAGTGAAGCGGTTTTCATTATCCACATGCAATAATAAAGCCTATTTTACGTTTTTATCCCTTTACCCTTATATTTCTACCCTCACACCATTTTAAACCCGATTTACACATTCTCATGCCGACTATCGTCGTGTTTTGAAATATTTCTACGCATCCTTTCAGCCATGATTTCCCTTTGTTCCTCCGTGATCTGCTGTGTAGGTTTTATCTTAATCCATGCAACCGGGATATGAGCACATAAGCTGCCGTCTTTATTCTCTGCCACGATCTCGCATTCCTCTGGGCGCTCTGCTGCCAACTTCTTTATGCGACTCTTATATCTCCCCTGTGAAAAACTGACGGTTGCCCTCTCGCTGTCCTTCATGAACTCAATCACATTTTCCACATTACCAGAAACTTCCGGCAGCAGGATTTCACCTACCGAAACACCGACAGCCCTTGCTATTCTTTCCGCTGCGTCATTGGATGCAAAGCCATCTTTCAGAATCCCTTGCAGTGCCCTGAGACTAAGCCCTGTCATGCTGCATACCATTTCTTCTGTCAGGTTCTTTGTTCCCATGACTTCCATTATCATTTTACCATTCAATCTCATATTGTTCCTTTCCCGGCCTGATCGGCGCCGTCATAATAACTATTTACTCTTTCTGTGACACCATCCGACTTTTGCAACGTTGCAATCGGTTATGACTTGTATGGAATGCAACGTTGCAAAAACACTGTTCGTTTTTCCATCCGTATGAATCCCACATAGGAAATTTTACTATATGGCAGCAGTCGCTTAATTCCACCAATCGAAAGCCTTTTAAGCCTCCCTGCCTCTTCACTTTGAACTATAGCTAATTGCAACGTTGCAATCAATTGTTTTGTTTTCAAAAAATTATCACGTCAATAACGCTTATATCCATTTCAGAGCGTTTAAGAACATATGTTTTATATCTTCACTACATTTCCGAAATACCCTAATCACACAGATATTGCATACCACCAATAGTCCATTAGGCTACTGATGAGGTTCTCAATATCTTCCGTATAGCAGTAGGCTTTTAAACGTCTGCCCTATGCCCTCTCTTTTGCCCTCTGCAAGCTTTTCCACGACTGGAAGCAGTTTTATATGCCTATATCATAAAAATGCCAAAACAGGGCAGTCTACACCTTATCCACAGTTTATCCACAGTTTATCCACAATCTCCCATGATCAAGTTACAACGTCACTACCTGTTGTCACTTTCAGCATCAAACAGCATGGCTGCAAGCCTTCGCTCATTCTCCCTGATATCTGCATAGATCGTGCTCTCACTACATCCGTACTCCTCCGCAATGAGAGCAGGCGGAACACCGTCAAGGCATTTCTGCAGGATCTCCGATTTTCGAACATCTGTATCAATGCAACTGTTTGTATCATGACAATATGCATCATAAGCCTTCACCGTATCATCAAACTGTCCCATGATGTCCCTTGTGGACTGCCTTCCCTGCTCCACTGCTGCCCGCTCCTTTTCCCCTTTGAACAGTTCAATGACATAATCCCCTGCCAGGCTGCGAAAAATCCTGCTGCCTTCTGTCAGGATACGGACAATTTTCCCTTTATCCTCTGGCCGGATCACTGCTGCAGATATCCCCATGCAGAGCACCAGCATTTCATCGGTGCACCTGTCAATATAATTCCATACTGTTTCTTTCACGACTCCCAGCTTCGCGGCTATTGCCCTGCTACCGACATACGCATCTACCATATACCGGTATATAAAAGCATTGTATCTGTCCCGTGCATGTTCATCATGGCAGCAGGATACATATTCCCGGTACTCCCCGATCAGCCGTTTCAACGCTTCCGAATTTCTTCCGTCACGATAACCGGCAAATGAATTCTTCAATACCTTCCTGCAGGTCTGCACCTCCCCTGCCCCGATGTTTTTGAACATGGCAGCAGAGAACAGCCTGTCCTTTCTGCCTTCCCTGTATTCCCTTGCAAAATAATCATAAAAATACGTCATATCTATCACCTGCCTCAGAGCAGGAACTCACTGCCCATATCATCAATCTCCTCCATGTCCACATAATCACTCAGGCGCCGCGGGTCCACATGATATCCCTCCCACATGAAGCTTTCCAGCTTTCCCCTGTACTTTGAATGTAGTATCTTATAAAAGCCTTTCTTTATACGTTCATCAACCGCCTGCCTGGTGCAGCTGAATATCTCAGCCGTCCTAGTATAACTGTTCCTCTGGTAATAAGCACACCGTATCATCAGGGCAGTCTTATCATCCAGAATGGAAAGGGCCTCCTCCAGTTCTTCATGCAGCTGTTTCTGGTATTCACTTCCCCCTGCCAGTTCATCAACCTTTGCATCTGCCGAGAGCAGGTCAAGGAGACTGGATTCCCCGTCAACAGATATGTATTCGTCAAGGCTCCTAGTCTCCATGTTCATCAGGGTCTTCTCCATATGGCAGAGGGCGCGGGCAGAGATACGCAGGGCTTTCTGTATCTCTTCCGGTTCCGGCTCCCTGTGGATTCTTCCCTGTATCCCTGCCTGAATGCAGCCAGCTTCCTCAGCCGGGTTTTCAGGTATTCCGGTATGCGCACCGTGTAGGTATTCAGACCGTTATACCGGTACAGCGCCGCCTTTATGTGGAATGTAGCAAAGGTAAGGAATCTTGTTCCCTGCCCTGCATTAAATCTGCTGGCAGCAGTCACGAGCCCGATATAACCTTCGTTGATATAGTCCTCATAATCCTGCGGATCGCATTCACCGATGTATTTCCTGATGCACCTGGCCACATACGGCCGGTTCCTCTTCCAGAGCCGCTCCTGGTTGGTCGTCACTTCTATGCCTTTTTGTATCTGCTCAACAATCTCCTCGTTTGACACTGCCGCCGCCTCCTTCCCGGAAGGATACCGTTGCAGCAGTCAGAGCCTTCCGCATTATTCCTGTATGGGATGTGCCTGTCCCTTACGAAAGTACATTCTTTAAAAACTCCTTGGTATGCCTGTCCGCAATCTGGTTCCTCACATTGACCTCCGGCATTATGACCGGGACAGATACCGCATATATCCTGTCCGTGATCCTCGAGTCTGTTTTCAGGTCCTCCATACGTACATTGCTGGTGAATATTGTCGGGAGATGGTTTGTGTACCGCCTGTCGATCAGCCGGAACAATGCGGTGGTTATCCAGTCCTTTCCCGTATCCTGCGCCCCGATGTCATCCAGAATCAGCAGCCCCGCCTCAAATATGGACTTTACAGTCTCCCTGCTGCCGTCATCCCTTGCCCTCACGAGTTCTATGTAGTCAGTCTCATTGATGAACTTGACCGAGATGTCATGTAATTTCAGTATCTCATTTGCCACGGAGCATGCGATCATGGTCTTGCCAGAGCCTTTCGTATGCGAATAAAGATACAGCCCACGCCCCTCACGGCGGAATGCATTGAAATTGGTCACGAATGCATTTACAATTTTCTTCTGCGGTTCCATGTTGTCACTGCCATATTTTCCCCAGTCCACGCTCCTGCCCATGCAGTACACATATTCAGGAGGCATGCCGCTCCTGATCCGGCGCTCGCTGAGCTGTGAATCCAGTATGATGCCGTCTTCCACAAATATCCCCTGGGTGTCATATCCGACATCCTCATACCGGTGGTAGACCATCAGCCCGCTACGTGTCTCCGTTTTGACCTCCTCCACCCTGGTCACTGTCGCCAGTCCCCAGGAACTGCTCATAGAAGTCTGCTGCTTTTCCCCAACCCTGACTGCCATTCCCAAGTGGATCACCTCCTCCCTTATTCTGTCTGTCCTGGTAATTGCCATCCAGGACCTTTGCCATGTTCGCATCTGCTACCAGCCAGTCAAAGCTCGCCGACCAGTTCCGGTTGTTCCCGCCCTTCAAAAAACTGCTGCCCTCTGCCATCTCAAACAGCCGTTTAAAGTCCTGTACTGAATATCCCTGGTTGAATCTTGCCTTGATCGCCTTTTTCCGTCTGTCAGATAACTTGGTAAGTCTTGGATATGACACACAGGTGTCATTATACATATCAGCTATAAGCTGATAATTTATACTAACCTTATCTATACTATTCTTACCTATACTATCCTGTGCTTCCAGACTGGTTACAGTCTGTATACATGATGTATCCTTATCATATATGCCATTATTTACAGTCAGGCAGGCCAGCTCATTTTGATAGATGGTTTTCTTATACCTGTCGCTTTGAATGTAATTATTTTGTTTCCAATGCCTGATCACTACGATCCCATCATCAAGGGCGATGACAAACCCCCGGGATATCAAGACATTCAGATCGTCATTCCCACAATTTACAAGTTTTGTTATCTTTTTAGGTGAAGCAACAAAACCGTCATCATCTGCCCTCATTCCCAGATGAAAATATAAGTTCTGGGACGTGGCTGGCATTTCGAGAAATTTGTCTGTATCTATCACATCAAGACTGAACATTCTTCTATTTGCCACCTCCTGCACCTTCCTCCCTCTTTTTACAAGGGCGGATATCCGGCAGTATCAGCTCCCCTTCTAAAAATCCCATACTTTCCATAATCCCTTTCCTTCCTAAATCTCACTGTGTTCATCACACCACTGGTCAAACTTTACCCTGTCAACCAGAATACGCCTGCCGAGCTTGAAGACGGCATTGGCTGACTCTGCCAGCTCCCTGGCTGCTGCCTTGCCCAGACTGGTATAGATGGAAAATTCCCCAATGTCCAGCAGACGTTTGTCTTTTAGTGAGATAACTGATGTTCCTTTGTCGCGTACGTTCATAGATTTAGCTCCTTTCCTGATTGTGTTTCTTTGTTCTTTGTTTCTTGTTCCCTTGTAAGTATTGATAATCTGCTATAAAAACATTATAGCAAATTGCACTTTTCAGATTTCCTTGTCCAGAATGTATCAAAATGTATCAAAATTCCATTCATTTTGAGTAATGAACAACAATAAAAGTAGACAGTAATAAATTTTAACACGATGCCTTGTCAAGTACTTTTTTTGCATTTTCTCAAATTTTTTCAACCTCATATCTGACACCAGATTACACCAAAATTGACACCATTTTTCTGATTTATCCATGAGCAGAGACAAAACATAATAAGGACAAATGCTGTGATTTCAAGGGCTGTGGGGCACTACTTAAAAACCGTCAGCCTGCATGATTTTATTCTCGTGGAAACCCTGCATATTCTCTGGCTTTATAGCAGTCCTGGCTACCGCAAACCAACGCTTTTCATTACCAACCATATAAATATATGTCTTAGTCCATTTGAGTATTTTTGAGAGCAAAGGAGACCTGCTCATCCATTTGCTAATCTCTGACCATAACACATCATGCAGCTGCTGTTTTGTTGGAGCCGTTGCAACAATTCTGGGATATGGATAACAACTTAGGAACCAGAGTAACGCCACTGCTTCTAGGCTTGTTTTCCCAACGCCCTGACCAGATTTAATTGCTACCTTTGAATTTCCAGCCAAATCCATCAATGCATCCTTTTGCCATTCATCCGGCTCAAACAGCAGCACTTCCTTTGCAAAGAATACAGGATCCTTGCGGTATCGAGGTATCCTCTCTTTAAAAAATTCCTTTCGCCGAGTACGCAAATTATTATCCTTCATTTTCCGTCCTTTCCAAGACGGCTGACATCCAGTCATCAACTGTATCATCGCCATTGGTGTCATCCTCTAATTTCTGTCTTTCCATTCGCAGCTGTGCCAATGCCTCAATGGCTTTTGTTTTTGCCTTTTGAATCTTTGTAAGCTCTGTTTCGAGAGTCACTATACTGCTTATAACAGCCTTCGTGTGTGTAACCGTTGTCTCTGTAACCTTTTTATACTTTCCTGATACGACAGCCTCGCCATCACTATCTGTCAGATCCTCAACTTTTTTTGTTTTGGATACACCATCTACAGAAAGTCCATGATTATCTGTTTCCATATCCCGGTATCTTTTAATACTGTTCATAAGCCGCCGTTCCCTTATCGAAAACAATTGCAACTGGATAAGCAGCTGTCCTTCCTCAGTATCTTCCATGCAGCTGATCAGTTCCCACTCCTCCTCATCAATGTCTGCAAAGTACATTTTAGAGAACGCCCCGTGCTTTTCAGCGTTTTTATTTCTCCTAGGAACAGATGAAGCATGACCAACAGCATTCTTATTACCAGGCTGTCCCCCATGCTTCTTTTTTTGCAACGTTGCATTGCTATCTGCAACATTATTTGCAACGTTGCGTTTATTCTTTACAGGAGTTTTTTCACCCCATTTTTCTCTATTTTTCCAGCTGCGGACAGTGCCTTCAGGAACATCAAGTTTCTTAGCAATATCAGTAAGTTTCATTCCCTTCTTAAACAGCTTTGCTGCTTCTGCTTTTTTCTCGCATGGTGCCCTTGGCATACCACCACCTCTCCCCTGTTTGTTTTGTTTTCAAAAAAATGGATGGAGGCAACGCACGCCCCCTCAGTTCAATGATACGAATATTGCATGTTATAACCTATAAATGAGCAAATCTGAGGATTGCACAAAAGAAATTAGTTTGAACCAATCAA
>CAMWLV010000188.1 GCA_947175175.1 uncultured Lachnospiraceae bacterium | reverse complement strand
CTGGCACGAACCATGCAGCCCACAACTCCAATTTCTGTCTGGATGGAGTACTAGGCTGGCTGAGAAAACCAGGCTGGCAGAAAAAGTTTCATTAAATTCAATAATGGCAATTGCCAATACCATTGACGCAAAGGATGCCTACACAGCAGGACACTCCATCCGCGTGGCACAGTGTGCTGAAGCGATTGCGCAAAAACTGGGATGGGAAAAAACACAGATGAATAATATCCGCTATATTGCGTTGCTGCATGATATTGGAAAAATAGACGTTCCGGATGCCATATTAAATAAACCGGCTAAACTCAGTGAGGAAGAGTTTTCAATCATAAAAAAACATCCCGTTATCGGAAACGAAATTTTAAATGGCATTTCCATGGTGGAAAATATTGCGGCGGGAGCGCTTTACCACCACGAGCGTTATGACGGTAAAGGGTATCCTTACGGGCTTTCAGGGGAACAGATTCCGCTATGTGCAAGAATCATAGGGATTGCAGATGCCTATGATGCCATGACATCAAACAGGGTGTACCGGTCAAAAATGACGGATGAAATGGTGATTCATGAATTTAAAAATGGCAGGGGGGCGCAGTTTGACCCACAGCTGACAGACATCTTTGTGGATATGCTGGAATCCGGATTCCATATTTCTCATAATTAGAATTCATCCAAAGGCTGCTGGATGGCGGCAGATTTTTTAAGTATCTTTGAAAAAAGCGACACAGTATAAGCTACAGCATAATGCAGGTTTTGGCTTATATAATCAGTAGGGAGGAAATGTATGTTTGAGATTGCAAAAGATGATAATAAAAGTGTTTTTTTCACTTCGTATACTACAGTAATGTCTATTGCCACGAGTAACGCATGGATATCCAATGCGATGCAGATGTTAAGGCAGACAAGCACGGAGCTTTACAACCATACAATCAACGTGGCGCTGCTGACAGCCTGCATTGTCAGGGAGGACAATAAGCGCAGTTATGCTCCTTATGAGGTTGTTCTAGGAGCACTCTTACATGATATCGGCTATGCCGGGACAGTCAATAAAGCACGGGGAATACCCATTGATGGGATGACAGATATGGAGAAAATGCTTTTTGAGAACCATATACGTCTTGGCATGGATTATATAGAAAACCATATTTCTTCACAGACTGTCAAAGATATTGTAGCCATGCACCATGAGTATTCGGATGGGAGCGGGTTTCCGGAGCATTTGAAATCAGAACATATTCCTAGGCATGCACGCATCGTGACGGTCGTAAATGAATTTATAAATCAGATATCATGTGAATCAGAGAAGTTTGCGCCGGACACACTGTTAATTGCAAGGGAAAAAATGAAAGCCCTTGCAGAAAACGGGAAGATTGATGCCGAATTACTGGATATGCTTTACAAACGGCTTGGGGGAATCAGTGAACTGCTGGCATCCATCACTTCAGTTTTATTATCCGAATAAAGCGGCAGCATGGAATATTTCAGATATCCAAAAAATAGTTGATACATATGCCAGGGTTGAAAAGATAAAGACTGGATTTTGATATTCAGTATCATTTTTCGGTCTTTGAATTTGGGATAGTAGTGGACTGTGGTTTGTTATGAATGAAAACTTAATATCAGAAAAGTAAAAATATATAGGTTAAAAATCATTCCTAACAGCCTTTGACAAATTGCAACAGGATATTCAAAATAAGGTCACCATAGGAAAGGGCAGAGTAAATACAGAATATTACAGAAATCATAAATGTTACCAAACAACTGATTTTACTGAGTGTTTTGAAACTTTTTGGATTACGGTTTTCCCAAAACGGAAAAGTTTGTTCAATAGTGGTCTTATGGGATAAAAAATTTGGAGTTTATTATTTTGTCATGAATATGACCTGGTCTAATTATAAAAGGGATTAATTGTCAAAATGAAACTTTATGTTATACTTGATATATAACAATTATAACAACTATTCCTTAAACAAGAATTTAGCGAATAGTTGTTCCTATATACCCCACATCAATATGCCATGCTATGGATAACATTGGCCCGGACAGGCAGGTATTCCTGCTCTGTGACAGATGGTATCCAAAAAGATGCGTTGCGGGTCTTGTGGATGAGTACCGTAATTTTGATATCATATGCAATGCCAGGATAGATACCATCATGTATGACCTGCCGCCTGAACGCACAGGAAAACGGATCCGTCCAAAGAAATATGGTGGACGCCTGTCGTTGGAAGATTTCGAACTTGAATCCCCAAAAACCGGGGATTGGAAAATTGGCGTACGCTCGGTGCTTACTAGGTTATGGGGTGAACGGGTGATTTATGCTCTTGTCACACTCCCCAAAAGCGGAAATGGCAGCCGCAGGCTTTTTAAACAGGTAATTGTTACACTGTTCTATTCGGAACTGTATTGCGTGCTTCCTTTCGGATTTCTGCCCTATAATTACTGATGCTGTTATTAATTCACAGAAATTATACAAAATCATCCTCGCCCAGATTTCCTGTTTTATGTATTGCACTTTTTTAGCATGGAATGTAGCCAGTCCTGCTACACTTTTCAAACATAGAAATCCTCCCCACAAGCTTGTTCACTCTTATGCTTGTGGGGGAGGAAACTATGTCCAAAAAATCAAGATTGCCAGACAATCATCCCTTATTTCCAAAAGTCTTCCAGCGTCCGCACCAGATGTTCCACATCTATGGGCTTGGCCACATACCCGTTCATCCCTGTCTCCTTCGGGTCCTCCTCAAAGACATTAGCTGTCAACGCCACAATGGGAATGTTCGCCTTGACAGGGTCATCCAGTTCCCTGATGGCTTTCGTAGCCTGGAAACCGTTCATCACAGGCATCTGGATATCCATCAGTATCAGATCATATGTACCCTCCGGCATCTCTATCACCCGCTCCACCGCTTCGCTTCCGTCCTTTGCCTCATCAATGAGAATGCCGATGTCTTCCAAGATCGACCTTGCGATCTCGCGATTCAGTTCATTGTCCTCCACCAACAGGATCCTTTTTCCGTCAAAGCGCAGCGTGGATATATCTGTTTCCTTCCTGCTTTCCTGTTCCATGCCGGATGTTTCCAGAACGCTCCTCAATTCCGAAAGGAAAAGCGGCTTGGAGCAGAAGGCCGTTACGCCCGCTTCCCTAGCCTCCTGTTCGATATCCGCCCAATCGTAAGCAGTCAGTACGATAATGGGCGTCATGTCCCCGATGACCTTGCGAATCTGTCTGACAAGCTCTATGCTGTTCATATCCGATATGCGCCAGTCAATGATGTATATGTTGTAAGAATCATGACGCTCCATTGCAAATTCCGTGCGGGCAATGGCTTCCTTTCCCATTGTAGTCCAGTCGGGGTTCACGCCGATAGCGGAAAGCATCCTGCTTGCGCTCATGCAGGTATTCTCGTCATTGTCCACCACCAGCGCCCTGAGTCCCACCAGATGTTCCAGCTTTTGGGATTTCGCAGATCCGCCGACAGTTCTGAAACGGAGAGCCACGGTAAATTCCGACCCCTTTCCCTTCTCGCTTTCCGCCGTGATCGTGCCACCCATCATGTCCACGATATTTTTGGTGATGGCAAGCCCCAAACCGGTTCCCTGAATGCCGCTTATGGTAGAAGTCTGTTCCCGCTCGAAGGGTTCGAAAACACGTTCTATGAATTCGCGGCTCATGCCGATACCGGTATCCCTGACCCGGAATTCGTAGGAAGCAATGCCATCCCGCGCTTCGGAGGTCTGGATAACACAGAGGCTGATCATGCCGCCGGGCTCTGTGTACTTCATGGAATTGCCCAGGATATTCAGAAGCACCTGATTCAGGCGGATCCTGTCACAGACAATCTCCTCGTTTACCACATCCAGCGCGTCAATATAGAATTCCAGCCGCTTTGCCTTCACGTCAGCCTGGACGATGGTCTTCAGATCATGCATAATCTGAGGGAGACTGGCATCCTTTTTCTCGATCTTCACCTGGCCGCTTTCGATCCGGCTCATGTCCAGCACATCATTGACCAAACCCAGCAGATGGGTACTGGCTGTCATAATCTTGCCCAGATAATCCTGCACCTGTGTCTTATTGTCAATATAGGTCACCGCCAGGGAAGTAAAGCCGATGATGGCGTTCATGGGCGTGCGGATATCGTGCGACATATTGTTGAGGAAGGCAGTCTTGGCCTTATTGGCAAGCTGAGCCTGAACCAGTGCCTCCGCCAGAATCTCCTTCTGCTCCTCCTCCCTACGGATCACCTCATCAATATTCCGGAATCCCACAAGGATAAAATCATTCTGCCTAGAAGCGCCTGTCCCTATGGTCACATAGGTAAACTGGAAATGATGGGTCTCCCCGTATTCCTGCACCCGGTAACTCCCCGTGTATTCCCCTTCCGAATCCAGCTTGGTCCTGACCTTGTCAAGGGAAAGAGCCTGGGTGAGAAACTGCTTGTCCTCCGGATGAACGCGGTCCCTGATATACTGGGACATAATCGGGATGTATGGATACTCTTCCCTAGAATCCCTTTCCAGCCCCTTCGTCACATAACCATCCAGCTTGATGATCCTGGCTGCCCCCCGCTCCTCACTGACGGCAAACACATTGGTATAATCGCGGCTCAGCGCCTCCACAATGGCAAGCTGATCACTCATCTCCTTGTTCAGCTTCCTTGAGGCATTCAAAAGTTTCTTGTTCCACTGCATCCGCAGCCAAAGCATAAGTATCATGCTGACAATCAGGACCACCGCCAAAATCAGGGCAATGAGAAGTGCCGGATTGACCCGCAGATACTCCGAAAGACTCATATTCACGCTGTAAGCCGTGTATTCCATAACAATATGGCTCAGTGTGTCCTCCGGCATCTGCCGTATACATTTATTCAGTATAGTGACCAGATCATGATCTGCGCTGTCACAGACATACATCCGGAATTGCACGCTCATGTCGTTCACAATATTGTAATACAGGGAATCTGCAGCATCACTGTTCACAAAGCGCTGAGCAGAATAGGCATATACATACGCGGCATCCGCCTTCCGGTTCAGTACGGCCTGCACCGCATCCTCTTTGGACGGATATCTTATGATTTCTATATCTCTGTAAGCATCTCTGTTAATCTCCCGGGCAATCAGGACTCCGCTGTATGAATCCGTTATGGCGGCTGTCCGGACATCCCCGAGGAAATCTTTCCGGATCACCCTGGCTACACCTGTCGTCATATAGACGTCCGTGGCGAATCCTCTGGATATATTTCCCTCCATGACGGCGTCTGTTTCCAGCCTGTCAATGACCACGCTCACCCCGCCGGAATCCACCATGGCATTGTAGTCCGCCCTGTCTTCCGGTATCACAATTTCATAGGGCATACCGATCAGTTCCATGACACTGGCAAAATAATCCGGCAAAATGCCCTTTAATTCCCCATTCTCCACATAGGAATAGGGAACCCTGTCCCCGACGGCTGTCACGGTAATGGTCTTCTCTCCCGAGATGACTTTTTGGATGTACTCCTTCTCCCGCTCCGAAAAGGAGAGTTCAGAAGAATGGGACGGACCGTAATACCGGTAAAAAAGCACATTCTGCCAGTCTCCCTCATACAGCCCCATCTGCTCAATGGCATAGTTGATCTCGTCGAGCAGCTCTGTGTCATCTTTCCTGACGATGGCGTAGAAGTTATTCACATCAATGATGTCCAGCATCTTCTCGTTTTCCGTTTTCCTTAAATCGCTGGAAAGGATTGTATCGACCTCACCGTCCTGCAGGGCGGCCACAAGGGCATCGGAATCACTGTATTCTTTTACCCGGTAGGAAAAATTTTTCTCCCTCGCAAAGTCTGCCAGTTTCTGATTCTGGCTACTTCCCTTTATCTGTCCCACGGTCATCCCGCTATAGGTATCGTAATCGCCGCTGCAAAGCCGCGTGTTATCAGCCCTGATTGAGAGAACGGTATTATTTCTCCCAATGGGATAGGAAAAAGCGAAATCCTCCTCCCGATCCGAGGTTCTGCGGGCGGAAGTCACCACGTCGATCTCACCGTTTTTCAGCATAGTGAGCATTTCGTCCCAGGAGTTGTCATAACCCGTGTACCAGATATCCAGGCGGGAATATTCCGAGACAAGTTCAAGGAATTCGATGCCGTAGCCGCTCAGTGCACCTTCCTCATCCTTCATGTGGTATCCCTCGAAATGGAAGACACCGGCTTTGACCGTCCTGATATCGGACAATTCATCATCTGCTTCCACTATAAAATCAGAACGGATGAGAAGCATACATATCACCAAAAACACGGTTCCGATTCTGCGCACTCTTCTTATGACCTGCATCACTTACCCCTCCGGATTGTCAAAGACGCCTTTTTAACTTTTGGAATACCACGCATATCTACATCTCCTTCGAATCTTAGTCTGCCGTTTTCTCCCGATTTTTTCCCTGTTGCTGCGCTCCGGCAGACGTTTTGGATATAAAGTATGGGCAGAGAAACATCTGCCCGGATCAATCTGGCAACTGCTTGTTCGCCCACTTGACTCTGCTCTTTGCGAATATTATACAGGAAAACATAAGAAATCGCAACCAAATTAATGCATACAAACATGGTGCAGCCACTAAAAACATTCAAAACCCCTCAGTGCCCAACTCCCTGGCTGCGGCAATCCGGTATTCGTCCATCAGGGCCACACAGCCAGCCACATCCACCTCGCCCTGAAACAGCTTCTGTACTGCCGCCCCCATTTCCTGCTGAGAATAGCCGATAATTTTAGGATTTGCCGTACTGGCCCGTTCATGAAGGGAGATGGACACAAACGCCTCCGTGACCATGGCTGACTGTATATTGGTGGTTTGGCCTTTGAAACAGCTCACAGTAGAAATGCCGTCAAAAGCCATGTTATAATTTTCGCTCTTGGCGCAGAAAGACAAAAAATCCAGTGCCTCCTCCACATGATTGCCTTGATTGTTGACCATCATCATATTCAAATTTCCGCCTTCATAGGTGCCGTAGGACTCTGTGTTCATGAACACAGGCATCATAGCAAAATCCTCTTTTGAATAAAGTCCGCCTTTCTCCAAGTCGGTATCGAACCATGTATCCCAAATATTGATCATAACACACTCGCCGGAGGCCATGGCATGGCTCAAATCTTCCCAGTTCCGGTCGGCATAGCCTTCCCCAAACCACCCTTTTTCCTCAGCGTCGGCGAGCCAGTTCACCATATCCCATACCGCCGGAATATCGGCATAGGTAATCTCATTTTTGTTCAG
>CAMWLV010000187.1 GCA_947175175.1 uncultured Lachnospiraceae bacterium | reverse complement strand
GCCGTAGGTCGTCTCTTTGCAAGCCAGGATTATCCTGACGCAATGATCATGGGTGCAGAAATGTTTAAGCAGTATGCGCCGACAGGTCTTCTGTGGGATATGAGCAGTGCTTATGACAATGCTGCGTTCCAGGCAAGAATGACACTGCCGAATATTAACGCATCAATGAAAGACAGCGCAGGACACTTGTATGGATTTGCTCCTACATACGGCAACGGCTGTGTTACATATGTAAAGAAGGCATGGCTTGATGCAGTTGGTATTAATATTGACGATGTTAAGACTTATGATGATTATTACAATATGCTGAAAGCATTCCATGACGAAGATCCTGACGGAAATGGTAAAACAGGCGATACATATGGTGTAATAGCGGCAGGATTCGTTGGAAACGAGGCTCCTTATGTGAACTATCTGCCTGAGTTCTGGCAGGGCGCTTACCCTTCATTATATCAGAATGCGGATGGTGTATGGGTTGACGGTTTCCAGGAGGATGCGACAAAAGAGGCGCTTTTAAGATTGCAGAAGGCATATCAGGATGGCTGTATTGATCCTGAGTCCCTGACAGCTTCAACAAAGGTTGCACGTGAGAAATGGTTCTCAAATGACCAGACAGGTTCATCAGGCGTATTCACGTATTGGGCTGGAAAATGGTACCAGAACCTTACAGACAGCTTCATCAAAAATGAGGTAGATGCAGAGCTGGTACAGCTTGCGCCAATCAAGGAGATTACTGACAGTGTCGGAGGTTATATCAACAGAGAAGCTCCGGTATGGGTTATCATTGATGACGGTGATGGAGACAACACTCGTGAGCAGGCAATCTTCGATGCATTACTTGAGACGATGATGGACGGTGATACAGTACAGATGCTTTGGACATATGGTGCAGAAGATGTTCATTGGTCAACAAAGGCTGAGGATTACACGATCAATGCTGGTACAGATAACGAGAAATCTTATTCTTATGCAGATGGTGAGTTCCACTTAAAGCTGTCTCCAAACGATCCTAACAAGGTATGGACGAGTAACCATCTCGATCCCGCATTGGTTGTATGCGAACTGTCAAATCCTGATTATGTTGCACAGACAGAGTTGATGGCAGCAGGTAATAAGTTCTTTACAGAGAACTGTGTAGATGCACCGGTATCACCTGTATCAGAGACATTTACAAATGAGACAGGTACAATCTATGACGCAAAGCTTGCATGCATTACAGAAGTTGTAACAAAGGGCGGCGATGTGGATGCAGCTATGGATACATATGTTAAGACAGTTGGTTCTATCATTGACCAGTGTCTGGCTGAACTGAACAATCAGTAATTAAATGAATAATAATTGTCCTGCTCCGAATGGGGCAGGACAAAGATGAACTGTCCAGAGTGTGTTTTGGGACAGTTCATTAGTCTAAGGACTTTGTTAAATATCATACAAAGTCTGGTGGCAGAGGTGGCCGTTCGATCCGGCTGCGGAAAAGTGGTATGAAAATAAAGAAAGGAAGAGAACGGTATGGGTAAGAATAAAGTCGTAACCTCCAACGGTGTAGAAGTTCGTGAGAAACCGCTCGGACTCCGCATATGGAATAACAGGGGATATTATATTATGTTTCTCCCTGTTCTAATATTTTTGGCTATTATGCACTATTGGCCGATGCTTGGTGTACGCTATGCATTTTATGACTATAAGCCTGTAGGTCAGCCGACCTGGACTGGTTTTTCTCATTTTCAGAAGATGTTTGGTACGCCGGCATTTTGGACGGCATTTAAGAATACACTGGTGATCAGCGTTGTCAATCTGATTATAACGAATGTCGCCGCAGTTGTGGTATCCATTTTCCTGAATGAAATGAAAAACCTGCTCGCAAAGAAGTCATTGCAGACATTGATCTATCTGCCGCACTTTATGTCATGGGCAGTTGTGGCATCCATCTTCAGCTTATTCCTCTCACCTTCCTCCACAGGTCTGGTGAACGGAATGCTTTTTAAGGGCGATACTTCGAAGTACATATATTTCCTTGCAAGTACGAAATGGTGGAGACCAATTTACTGGTTGATCCAAGTCTGGAAGGAAACTGGTTGGGGTACAATTATTTACCTTGCAACTCTGTCAGGTATCAATCCTGAGCTGTACGAGGCGGCTGACATTGATGGAGCGACCCGTATGCAGAAGATTCGTTTCGTCACACTGCCGGCATTGGCAAATACCATTATCACAGTGCTGATCCTGAACCTTGCAAAGGTTATGAACGTATTTGATTCTGTATTCGTACTTTACAACAATGCGGTTTATGATGTAGCGGATGTTATCTCGACTTACATCTACCGCCAGACATTTGCGATTGCGCTGCCGAACTATGGTTATTCTACAGCAGTTGGTCTCTTTAAGGGATTGGTAGGATGCGTGCTTGTGCTGACATGTAACAAGATAAGCAAAAAGGTTCGCGGACGTGGCATTGTATAGGAGGGTGTGGATATGGCAAAGGAAAAAGAAATATCGGGGCGCAAAGAAAAGCTCCATGTATTTGATGTCGTGAATTATATTGTATTTATCATTCTCGGTCTGATTATCATTGTACCAATCTGGAAGGTTCTCGTGGACTCGCTGAACAAGGTTGGTGTGTACCAGTTCCAGCTCTGGCCCAGCCAGTTTACGCTTGACGGATATAAGACAATCATTGAGACACAGGCGCTATATCGGCCATTTGTCAATTCTGTTATCACGACAATATTGGGAACACTGTTAGGTCTTGTATTATCAACGCTCGGTGGTTATGTACTTGTACAGTTTGAGATGCCTGGACGCAGTATTTTTGCATATATGCTGCTGTTTACCATGATTTTCTCGGGCGGCATGATTCCAGAGTATTTGGTTATGAGAAGACTTGGTCTGGTAAATAATATGTGGATTCTTGTTGTAAAACATGGTATGAATGTTTACAACCTGGTATTGATGAGAAACTTCTTTGAAGGTATTCCAGAGTCGCTGTATGAGGCGGCAAAGTTAGATGGTTGTTCTCCGATGGGAATTTTCTTCAAGATCGTGCTTCCGCTATCAAAGGCAGCGCTTGCTTCCATCGGTTTGATGTTTGCAGTAACTGTTTGGAACGATTACTCAACAGTTAAGATTTACATAACAGATCCTGACCAGATTAATTTCCAGTATAAGTTGAGGAACATGGTTATGGACGGCGATACGCCGACGACATCTTATGCGGTGTCGCAGAATACGCTGTTCAATGCAGGTATTATTTCTGCGATTCTTCCTTTCATGGTATTGTATCCATTCCTGCAGAAGTATTTCGTGACAGGTGTGAATATCGGAGCGGTTAAGGAATAAAAGGAAAAGGGAAACTTCGGTTTCCCTTTTTTGGAAAGGAAAATGGGAGGGGATATATTATGGGAAGTATTGTAACTAGAATTTTTTGGGCAGCGGATTCAACTGTGCAGACAAATGACATCACAACGTATCCTCAGACAGGCATTGGACAGGTGTTTTCTCTGTATACCAGAGACGGTGTGACGGTTTCTAATCACGCAAAAAACGGCAGGAGCACGAAAAGCTTTATGGACGAAGGGCGGCTTGCCGTGATTGATGAACAGATTGGTGAGGGGGATTTCTTATTCATACAGTTTGGGCATAATGATGAAAAGAGCGAAGATCCTACGCGCTATACAGAGCCGTTTACTACTTTTATGGAGAATCTTGAGACCTATATCAATGTAGCGAGAAAACATAATGCCAATCCAGTACTGATCACACCCTTGGAGCGTCGGTGCTTTGTGGACGCGAAGCATCTGGGTATGGGTGCCCATTCTGACTATGTGGCGGCGATGAAGCAGACGGCTGAGAAGAATCAGGTTCCGCTCGTTGATCTATATAGCATGAGCCGAAGTGAGCTGAAAAAGGCCGGAGAGCCGGACAGCCGCAAGTGGTATATGTATTTTGACGAGAAGCTTTACAAGAATTATCCAGAAGGAAAAAAGGACAATACACATCTTCGGTATGAAGGAGCAGTATTCTATGCGGGATTGATTGCAAAGGGGCTGCGTGAGCTTGGCGGGATATACAATGACCTGCTGTTGGACGAGACAAAGGTAAATGAGTAAATGAATATAAAAAGCCGATGCATTGCATCGGCTTTTTATATTCATTGGTTATATTTATGGAAGCTGAAACTTGCTGATCAGGGAATCCATTGTGATTGCCTGTGCTGACAGCTCCTGACTTGTAGCAGAAGATTCCTCTGCTGTAGCGGAGTTCGACTGGACAACCTCGGAAATCTGGTTGATGCCCAGTTCAGCCTGTCTCATAGCCTCAGCCTGGTCATTTGCCATCTCACTGATGGATTTTGATGACTGCGCAATTAGTTCAATACCTTCCACTACGCGGTCAATTGAGGCATTGACAATATCTACGGTCTTGCTTCCGTCGGCAATCGCGCTCAGTGAAGTTTCGATCAAGGTTCTGGTCTCAGCAGCAGAGTGCGCACTTTGTTCTGCAAGCTGGCGGATCTGGTCTGCAACGACTGAGAATCCTCTTCCGGCTTCGCCGGCTCTTGCTGCCTCGATCGAGGCATTTAAGGAAAGAAGGTTTGTCTGTGAGGCGATGTCCTCAATTTCAGATATAATATTTCCAACTTGCTGTGAAGCGTCGTTGATCCTTGACATTGCTTCCATCATTGCATGCATTTCATTGCGGCTGCGTTCTGCCTCATCAGCGTATGTGCGTGCCTGATTGTAAGAGTCACCTGCACTGTTGGCAGTAATGCGGATATCATCAGAAATCGTTGTTATGGTTGCCTGCATCTCCTCGACAGCGCCTGCCTGGTCAGTTGCACCTTCTGCCAGGCTCTGTGCAGCTTCAGACAGGTTGTTGGCACCTGCGGCTACCTGATTGGAGGCTTCGCTGACAGACTGCAGTGTCTCAACCAACTGCCTCTTCAACTGAATCATAGAGGTCAGGATGGATTGAAATTCACCTACATATATTGATTTGTCCTGACTAGTGACAGTAAAGTTTGAATTCGCCATTTGATTCAGGATATTACCCAGATCACCGATGATAAACTGCAGGCTTGATGCCATAGAAGTTGTCACGCTAACCATCTCAGCAAGTTCGTCCTTCGTATCAACTGTCGGGAACGGAGATGAGAGATCACCTTGTGCAAATGTGTCCAGACGATCCTTGAGCTGGTCTAATGGCGCTGCAATACTGTTAGCAATTCCTCTGCCAAGAGAGATTGCAAAAGTGATGGAAACAGTAATGATTACAATGATGACAACAACAAGAATGATGACAATAGCTGACAGAAGGTCTGACACCTCTTGTCCCTTGTCTACCTTGATTTCCATAATCTCCGTCAGATTATCATATATATCCGTGTACATGGGAGCAAGTTCATTCAGTGCTTTGTCCTGTGCAAGCTTACTTTGTTCCCCGTTTGTTGTGGCGCCCAGACTAACGATCTCCGCCTCAAACTCCCAGTAATCGTCAAGCTTGTCTTTTATGGCTTTGTAAAGTGCCTTGTTTTCTGCTGAAACCATAGCAGATTCCAGGTTGTTGAAATTCTGTGTGAATTGATTCTTGTAGTCCTCGTGGTTTGCAAGCAGTCTGTCGATTGCTTGCTGGTCATCATAACCGATGATACCGCGCATCGCAGAGCGTGCATCTGCAAACTGTGTCATGGCTTTTCCGATGTCTCCCTGTGCAAAACCGTAATCGATCAAGGTGGATGAATAAAGCTGCGAAGTGATAAACATTGTAATTAATACGATAGCAGATACTGCGGACAGTATGCATGCGATTACAATGAAAGCTCGGACGAGTCGGTCTCTGATTGGTAGATTGTTCAATTTTTTTAACATAGTACTTAGATCTCCTTACTCTTTGTATTTCTTTTGAAACTACTAAAATTACGTTATACATTTAAAATAATGAAATGTATACACTGTTTTTGAGAAATCGCCAATATATCTGTTATTTCTTCTGTGCAGTTAGACTGTATAAACTGTTCAGTACGTTCACAGAAGCGAGTAAGAAGTCAAGTGGAATGAATACTTTGATTTACAGAACTCGTCTATGCGTTGGGACGTTTGAGTTATTTATTATGTACTCTCATATGCCACCCTGCAAATACTTGGTAGGGTACTAAATAGTTACGACTGTATGAATTTTTATGCCCAGGACAAATAAGTAATATATTTGAATTGATTATACACCTTTATATCTGTTTTGTCCAATCATTTTATTGCACACGAATTGATTTCCGTTACTTTGGCCGCTGCTTGAATAGCAATCGCTTTCTTACATGACTTGTATCAATCAAAATTTGCAGCGCAGTACAAAGTCCTACACTGAACAGTAACATTCGTTTATTATATCACGAATGAATAGGTAGAAACATATGATAATAAGAAAAAAGGGGGAATATAGCATGGGTATCAGTATGGATATCAGCGTAGCCGCAGGTGTGATGATACCGTTTATCGGCACCTCGCTTGGCTCGGCTATGGTATTTTTTATGCAAAACCAGATAAATAGAAAACTTGAAAAATTGTTGATGGGGTTTGCTGCGGGGGTGATGGTGGCGGCATCTGTGTGGTCGCTCCTAATCCCTTCGATCGAGATGGCGGCAGAGCAGGGGAAGATAGCATGGATACCGGCGGCGGTGGGATTTATATTAGGCATGGCGTTTTTGCTGTTTTTAGACAGTGTGATTCCACACCTGCATCTTGATACAGATAAGCCAGAGGGGATCAAGTCAAAGGCAAAAAAGACGACAATGATGGTGTTTGCAGTAACGCTTCACAATATACCGGAAGGAATGGCGGTCGGCGTTACTTTCGCGGGAGTGCTCTTGGGAAATGCACAGATTACGATGGCGGGGGCATTTACATTGGCGCTCGGTATTGCGATCCAGAATTTCCCGGAAGGTGCAATTATCTCGATGCCGCTAAAAAGTCAGGGGACTTCCAGGAAAAAGGCGTTTGCGTATGGTGTGCTTTCGGGGCTTGTCGAGCCGGTGGGAGCAGTGCTGACGATTGTCCTTGCGGGACTGATCGTGCCGATGCTCCCGTATTTTTTGGCTTTTGCGGCGGGGGCTATGATCTATGTGGTTGTCGAGGAGCTGATTCCTGAGTCGCAGTCCGGAGAACACACGAACATCGGGACGATCGGCGTCGCGATTGGGTTTGTCGTGATGATGGTGCTTGACGTGGCGCTGGGAGCTTAGGATCTGTCACGAAATAACCTTTCATTTTGACTTGTCTAAATCCACACATG
>CAMWLV010000186.1 GCA_947175175.1 uncultured Lachnospiraceae bacterium | reverse complement strand
AAACGGTACTTCCAACGGCACGCAAAATGGTACCTCAAACGGTACCTCAAACGGTACCTCAAACGGCACGCAAAACAGTACCTCCAGTGCTGGTACTTCTACTGCACAGAACACCTACATTCCCGGAATCTACTCCAGCACACTGTTGCTTGGAAATGCCAATGTAGAGCTGCAGATTGCCGTAGATAAGAACCACATTAATTCCATCACACTGACGAATATCGACGAGTCCATAACGACCTTGTATCCGCTGATGACCCCTACACTATCTGAACTGGCATCTGTTATCCTGTCTGAGCAGAGTATTGACAATATCAGCTATGGCACAGAGAACCGCTATACCTCCATGCTGCTGATGCAGGCGATCACGGAGGCTTTAGACAAAGCTGCCGTATCTGAGAATGCCGACAGACCAGAAAGTATTATAATCTATTAGCCCTTTGCATCCTGCAGCATTTTTTCAAGGTCATCGGTCTCGAAATTGTACAATTTATTGCAAAACTGACACCGAACTTCAACCGGCTTGCCGTCATCGATCATCTCCTGAATGTCCTTTTTCCCGATGCTGATGATCGCCCGCTCCACACGCCCGCGGCTGCAGTCACAATAGTACTGTGCTGGTATAGTGTCATTGATCTCTAGTCCCAGACCGCCCAAAAGAAGCTCAAGAAGCTGTTCTGGAGTGTTGCCGTCATCTAATATCTTGGTGACACTGTCCATTGTCTTGAGCTTTTCTTCCAGGGCATTGATCGTCTCATCTTCAGCGAAGGGCATCAACTGAATGATAAATCCGCCAGCCTGCTTCACCATATTGTCCTTCTCCATCAGCACACCAAGTCCCACTGCCGACGGAACCTGCTCTGATGTCGCAAAATAATACGTGAGATCTTCTGCGATTTCCCCTGTCTGCAGCTGTGTCTGTCCGACATACGGCTCCTTTAATCCCATATCCTTGATGACACTCAGTATTCCGGTTCCTACCGCGCCACCCACATCAAGTTTTCCGAGCGCATTCGGCGGAAGCATCACCTGTGGCTCAAGAGCCGCACCTTTCACATTTGCCTTGGCGTCAGCCGTCACAGCCAGTCCGCGTACTGGTCCGTCACAGTGAATCTGAAGTGTCAGGACATCCTTCTCACCCTTGAGCATACTTCCCATCATAGCGCCTGCCGTGAGAAAACGCCCCAAGGCCGCCGTGACCACAGGACTTAAGTCATGAATTGCCCTCGCCTGCTCCACAAGCTCCCTCGAAGTCATCGCAAAAGCCCTGATCTGTGCATTTGCCGCTGTTGCTCTTACTATATAATCGTTCATATATCAACTTCCCCTATCGCATTTTATTTCTTGTATAACCTTTCGTTTTTCCTGCGCCACGCAGTAAATCCGCTCGCTTGTATCCGTCACCTCTCCGAGCGTATCCGCATCGTACGCCCTGATAAATGCCAGCCCGGCAAGCCCTATAAAGCGCTGCATCTCCTCCAATGTATAACCCCTCTGGAGATGAACTTCCTGAAAGCGGGTAAAAAGCTCCTGACCAGACACCGACGCCTCAGAATTCCTCACAAATATAGTCAGGTCATACTCGTTGATATCACTTTCCGTATCATAATAATTTTCCCAGATAAAGCTGCAGTCTTCCCGATTCTCAGCAATCACACTTTCCCCAATAACAGTTTCATATTTGTATCTTGTGTTAAAATCAAAGATAAAAACCCCGCCCGGATCAAGGTAATTATTGACAAGCTGAAAACACGCAATCAAATCCTCATCTTCCAAAAGATAGTTTAAGCTGTCGCACACACTCACAACTGCCCGAACTGTCCCATATAATTCAAAAGAACGCATATCCTGATTCAGATAGAGAATATCATACCCTGATTTTTCTCTCTTTTCACAGGCAATATTCAACATTTCATCAGAACAGTCCACACCAATCATGTCAAAGCCCTGCGCAGCAAGAAGTTCCGTCAGACTCCCTGTTCCGCAGCCCAGTTCAAGCACTAATCCATCCCTGATTCCATATTTCTCCAGTTCCTGTACAAGATTCCCACACCACTGCGCATACGGTGTCTCGTCCATCAGCTGGTCATACACACCCGCAAAATCTGTATATGCCTCCATACGTAACCTCCACCATAATCCGCACTACTATGCCCCCAATTTCAATGAAATAAAGAACCCGGCCGCAAGCAGGACAACACCTGTAATAATCTCCACAACACCGACTGTGCCAATCTCCATCATGATCAGTATCGCCAACGGCGAAGCCACGATCAGTCCTATAATCGCCCAGTATGTGACCAGCGGATATTTCTTTAACATAAACTCAATCAGCTTTGCCACTGCGACAATGCCGACTACCACTCCGATTCCAAACGGCACCAGCACTACGAATGTACCAAGTATTGCAGCGATATCAAAAGCTTTCAGTGCATTGATGAAATTGTTGATCGTATCGATAATCGTGTTGTAATATCCGAGGATCATCATGATCATCGATCCGCTCACGCCAGGAATTACCATCGTTGCAGCCGCAATGATACCAACGCCAAAGAGCTTGATCACATTACCGGCACTAAAGGAGATGTCCGCGCTCGAACCGCCGCCCTCACCGACAAGGGCAAAGCCAACTACCATCACAAAAAACAGAATAAATGCAATAATCTGCGGAATCCTGATCGTATTTCCCTTTACTTTTCCATAGATAACTGGCAGACCACCAAGAATCAACCCGATAAAAAAAAGATTCGTCTGTAACGGAAACCGCGGAAACAGGATTTCAGAAAATATTTTTGCAAAAATAGCTATGGACAGGAGCATTCCGACCAGAATCGGCACAAGAAGCGCAGCTGCTTCCTTCATGCGCTTGATAAAATGTGTCAGTACCAGGATCAGCTTGTCATAGATGCCCATGGAAACCATCATGGTTCCGCCGCTGACTCCTGGAATCACGTTAGCGATGCCGATCACCATACCCCTGAAAATGTTTACAATAAATTCTTTCATTTTCTAATTGTCTAACCTCTCTTTATTTTCATTATTTATATTTTTTCATTTATATTCTCTTTTAAATATTCTCCAAGAAAAGCAAGTACCTTGTCCATCTCCTCATCAGTCCCTATGGAAATGCGCAAATAATTGGCAATACGCGGCTTATTCCAATGTCTTACGTATATCTTGTTTGCCCGGAGCGCATCAAAAATCTCCTGTGCCGGAACCTTCTTGTGCGCGGCAAAGATAAAATTTGTCCTGGAATCAGGAAAAACAAATCCAAGCCTTGCAAGCTCCCTTTTCGTGCGTTCCCTCGTCGCGACAACTTTCGCTGTCGTCTCTGCAAAATACGCCTCATCCTCCACAGAAGCCACTCCTGCAGCGATCGCAAGTGTATCCATTGTATAAGAATTGAAAGAAAACTTTACATCATTAAGGTACTTAATCAATTTCTTACTCCCCATCGCGTAACCAATACGCATACCTGCCATGGAACGCGATTTCGAGAAAGTCTGCACTACAAGCAGGTTGTCATATTTTTCAATCAAGGGCACACAGCTCTCACCGCCAAAATCCACATATGCCTCATCAATAATGACAACGGAATCCGGGTTTGCCCTGATAATCTCCTCGTACACAGACCGTTCCGATGCCACACCTGTCGGAGCATTTGGATTTGCTATAATGATACCGCCATTTTCCTTAAAATAATCTTCCTTCCTGATGCTTAAGTTTTGATCTAAGGGCTGGTCTTCATAAGGTATCCTGTACAGGTCTGCCCACACATCATAAAAAGAATATGTGACATCCGGAAACAAGACCGGCTTCCCTGAATTAAAAAATGTCAAAAATGATATCGCAAGAACATCATCCGAACCGACGCCGACAAATACCTGCTGCCTGTCAAGTCCATGGTGCTTTGCAAGTGCATCTACAAGCGCAGATACATCAGGATCAGGATACTTGCGCAGAATATCATAATCAAATCCCCTTATCACTTCCGCAACTTTCGGTGCCGGCGGATACGGATTCTCATTCGTGTTCAGCTTGATGACATCCTGGTTCTTAGGCTGCTCGCCCGCCACATAAGGCACTACTTTTCGTACATTATCTTCCCAACTCATACATACCTCCAAATCAATTTCACTTTTTATATTAGCAAAATTTACAAGTTTATGCAATGTCTGTTGACTCCAAAAGAAATTCATTCTACTATTAAAATATAGTATATTTTTCCATTAAATTGAAATGCTTATACTATAGCGGAGGTTCAATATGTATTATATAAAGATTTTTGTCAAAAGTTTTTTGTCGCTTTTTGCCATAATGCGCATTGCTGGAATGTCCACGAAAAATCCGTGTTCCATCATTCTGCTTCTGATATTGTTGTATGTTTTTACAAAACTTCACAGCGACCATGTGGAGGGACGCATTATTCCTGGGGATATGACGCTCTCTACTATTTTGAGTGTGCTCTTTAGCATATTTACCCTTTCCGCACAGTATCATGCAATTCTAGGCAGCACGACAAGTCTTCTTTTTTGTGCTGCCATCCTGCTTTTTACCGGAGTCGGGCTTTTGCTGATCTACTATTATCTGTTGATCTGGTTTCTACAGACAGCATCTGATTTACAGCTTACGGGTTCCGGTTACTCCTATGCATGGATTCCTTTTTTGACCGCACTGGTCTGCCTTCTGTGCTGGCTTCCATATTTCCTGTACGAATACCCTGGCGTCATGACTCCTGACAGCATCAACCAGTATGCACAAGTCATCGGCGCTTATGAACTGAGCAATCACCACTCCATTGTTCACACAGCACTGATTGGCATTTTTTACAATACCGGATTGTCTCTTACCGGAGATCCACACACGGGACTTGCACTGTATACCATTGCGCAGATGCTTTTTATGGCATACGTTGCCGGATATGTTGTGCGTACACTGCAGAAAGCGGAAGTCATCACTCCAGTTCTGTTTCTCACCATATGCTTTTATGCCCTGATGCCCTACAATGGCGCATATGCTGTTACCATCTGGAAAGACATCCCGTTTGCAGGCTGTATGACACTCTTTGCCGCAGCACTGATGCGCTTCCTGCTTCGGGGCAGCTTTGCATCCTCCTCGGATGCCGTCCCAAAGCTCAGGATCAGCGAGTACTTTACTCTGTTACTCCCATATGTCCTGTCTGGTATTATGTTGTGCCTGCTGCGTGAGAATGGCTGGTATGCACTCGTGCTGTCAGTACCTTTTATACTGGTAACTTACCGCAAATGGTCAAAGGTCATGATCCCAGTGCACCTTATTCTCCTGATCATCGTACTCTTTGTCAAGTATCCTGTCATGCAGGTATATGAAATCCCACAGGCTGATTTCGTCGAATCCCTCTCCATACCAATACAGCAGCTTGCACGTGTTGTTGTCAATGGAGAGCCCCTCTCGGAAAGTGAGACAGTATTTCTCGATCAGCTCATGGATTTGGAACAGACTGTAACCATGTATCAACCCAACTTATCAGATAATATCAAAAATCTGATACGACAAAAGGGGAATCACTATCTTGAATCCCACAAGATTGATTTTTTCAAAATGTGGTTATTCATTGGCATCAGTCATCCCAAGGCTTACTTTGATGCGTATGTTGCTCAGACAAATGGTTTCTGGTATCCCGACGTCAACTGTGAAGTCGGTCTGTCTGATGGAATCTATCCAAATGAGTTTGATCTTTATTGGCAGCCAATCATAAAAGGAAATATGATTATCAAGATAAAGGAAATCCTATTTAAACTCCCTGATATTATTCCACTGTATGGATTGCTATGGAGCATAGGATTTATCCTGTGGAGTATTTTACTGCTTGCTGCCCTCAGTCTGCACATGGGCAGACCTGCAGGCGCACTAGTCTGCCTGCCCTTTATCCTGCTGATTGTCACCTTGTGCATCGCCACTCGGACCGCCACTGAGTTCCGTTATGCATATGCCGCCTTCTATGCTCTGCCACTGCTTGTGATGTCTCCTTTTGTTTCTGATAAAAATGGCTCCCGATAAATGGGAGCCCCCTAATATATAGCCTCTACGTCTTCTATACTATTATCGTTGACATTGAATGCTATAATATTCTCGCTGGTTCTGTGATGCGCCATATAATATCTGCCCTCGATTTCTGTTATATAGTAAGGCGTTCCGCCAGACACTCCAAACGAATCATACATATCCTCATATCCCCCGTCGGCAAGCTTATCAAGGGTTTCTGTTCTGATGATCGTCGCAAAATCCTGATTCTCCTGATTGTCAGTTGATATCGTAATATAATAAAAACCGCCAATCTTGGTCAGCTGCACCATCCCCGCAATCTCATCCGCTACACTGTACTCTGCAATGATATCAAACCCGTCGCCTGCGTCGTTTACCACTGCCTTTAGTATCTTCTGGTTATTGTGCCCTGACACGAAATAAATACCGTCTTCCATAACCGTAAATGACCGCACATAAACACCATACAGTTCCTCAATTTTTAAGATTTTATCTACATAAAGCGGATAGATGCCATTCTGCTCTGGCTGTGCCCCCCGTTTCATCAGATACATCTCTCCTGTGATGGAACTCCACGCCATAAAAGTCTGATTTTTCACATCATACTGTACATAATGGGGGCGCATCCCTACATTTTCCAATGTCTGAGTATGCACGTATCTATTTCCCATCTTCTGAAACACCATCAGTCGGTTATTTTCTGTGTCATCCACAACGAACATAATTCCATCCGAAGCGATTGTGTGTGCATAATGAACCTCATTCGTCAGCACATCCCACTGATCCAGCGGATCTGTGATATTATCGTGATAGATCACCTGGTCATGATAACAGTCTGCTATAAAATAAGTATTATCTATCTTAGTAATGTAAGTTGCTACATTTAATGTGTCATATGTATTTTTCCAGCCACACACAACAGGCTCAGAGAGCATTCCTTCATAAGATATTTCGTCCGCGCTGTCCTCGGATATGTTTTCTTCAATGATTACCCGTAACTCCTCTTGATCTGTGCAGGCAGAGAGCATCACTGTCAAAGCAATAGCCATACCTGTGATATAATTTTTTATTTTCTTCATAAATGTACTCTAATTTCACTAAGGAACTGTTCAGCAATATCGTCTTAATCTCCCTATATTCCATCCACAATAACAAAAACATTGATACAAAATATCTGAATATAAGTTCAGTATAGCAAAGCACACTGTGTAATGCAATCTTAAATTCCAGTATTTGGATGCAGATAAAATATATGGCTGTCCGCATTCTTTTAAATCGAGTAGGAAAATGTTTTTTCAAGGCATTTTTACCATAAAACGCTGTATCTCATTGTGCTTTTTGACGTTATTTGTGAACGATTTATGAACGTATCGTAAAT
>CAMWLV010000185.1 GCA_947175175.1 uncultured Lachnospiraceae bacterium | reverse complement strand
GCATAAAAAGATTTATCCTGCGTCATATGCAAAGTTAATTCTTAACAGTTCCTTAGTCATTGCCATATGAAAAAACTCCTTATTTTGTGATTCTATATTATACCATATCCAGCCATCGTTCACAATGTTTGAACATCTCATTTTTATTTTACAATCAATTCATAAAAAACACAGCATTGGAAAAAATGAATTTTATAGTAAAAAACGGAACTTCGTTACAATGAGGTGATAGGGATGTTGAGAAGAAATAGGAAACATCGATTGAGAAAAGTTGGAATTCTAACTGTGACCATTTTCCTGACAGCAGGTAGTTTATGGTACTTTTGCATAATATGCCCAGATCATAAGGAAATGCTTCCGGATAATATTAAAGAAGAAAATGCGTTTCAAATTGACAGTGGCGATATTGTCACGGCGACAGGAGTGACAGAAATCGGAATAGATGCAGTAACCTTTGCGATTGATTTTTTGGAGGATACCAGTCTCTATGTGGAGGACGTATATCTCTCAAACGGCGATACCGTTTCCGTAGGGGATGCGTATATTAAGTTTACAGATGACAGTATTGAGAAGGCGCGTGCGGAGCTGGAGAAAGCAGTACAGAATACAGAGCTGGCTTATCGGAGCAAAGTGATTTCCAATGGGGAGGACAAGATACAGGCAAAATATACATATGATACGACAGTGCTTGAGGCGGGATTTGCACCACAGGTTTATCAGGATACGCTGACACAGTTGGAAATGCAGCTTGTGAAGGCAGAAAAAGCCTATGATGAGGCGCAGAACGAGTACAATGCATATTATCTTGCAGTGGTAAACAATACGTTTTATGAGGATTATCAGATTGAAAAGCTGAAAAAAGCCTATGATGAAGCATACGACTTATTTGTCAGCCGCAGGGCATACTGGGAAGTCACACCAGAGGAGCTAAATGCGCTGTCTGACAAGAATAATGCGCAAAAAGGGCTGAGTGATCGTCAGTGGATCATCAAGGCTGTGGCACTGTTAAAGGAAGAAATGACAGAGGCACAGGAGGAATATGAGCAGGCGAGACAGGAGTACCAGAGGGAGATCGAGGGAGCAGAGTTGAAACTTCAAAAGCTGTTGAATCAGCTCGAGAGAGCAGAACAGAACCTTATAGATGCACAGCTTGAACGTGAGAAAGGGAGTCTTCACGCAAAGTCATCCTATGAACTGGCTGTTGCGAGGGGACAGCTTGCGGGAAATGACTATAATATCTGCCTGATGAGCCTTGCTGACGAATTGGAGCATCTAAAAAATGCAAGAGATAAGGCGGTGGAGAATAAAGCATTATTTGAAGGGTTGGTTGGGGATGGATATTTATATACAGAGCAGGCAGGAACGGTTGTAACGGTGCGGGCAGACGAGGGACAAGCACTTGGGGGAGGTGAGCTGATTCTTGCATATGAAAATCCCGAGAAGTTATTTGTGTCTGCGATGGTGCCAGAAAGAAATACAGCAGAGATTACAGTCGGGGAAAAAGCCAGTGTGTCCATAGCGGACGGCGGCAGTTTTGACGGCATTGTCGAAACGCTTCAGCCCATAACAACATCTGATAATAAAATGTCTGGATACAATATGGTGATGGTGTCACTAAATGGTGATATCAGTATCATAGAACCAAATGTGACAGTGACAGTGGCATTTGGAGAATATGCGCAGGATGAAGTTGTCCAATGTAATGCAGATGGATATAAATCAGAAGAGCGCAAAGCAGCATCACAGATGTATGACTTGGACATTTATATTTCGGATATTTTGGCAGAAACAGACGAGGACCACGCAAAATATTTGAAATTCGATGAAGTGTATGTGGAGAAGGGGCAGCACATCAAGGAGGGAGATCGGGTTTGTAGATTTACACAGGACAGTATTGAAAACGTCAGAAAAGCACTTGCTGATACACAGTACGAGGTTGATATAGCACTTGCCCGGGCGCAGACGAGTTATCATATTGGCGTATTGGAGGCTGGGCTCTCCCATAATGAAGCTTTGATGAATAAGGCGCTTGCACAGACTGCATATGACAATACAATCGCAAAATTAAATAGTAATATGGTGGAAAAAATCTTGGAGACAGAGCAGCTTTTAGCTGATATTTACCAGCTGCAGACAGCGCTGACAGATGACGATTATCAGGAAAAGAGAGCAGAAATAACAAGAACATATGACCAGGCAAAGAAAGAGGTTGAAAAAGCCAAAGAAAGTTTTGTGACCAATCAGGTCCAAGCTGCCCAAAACTTCCAGGCGGCAAGGGACTCCTATGAAAAATTTCTTAACCAGTTGGAAGCGTCCAATCAGCAGATTACGGACAAAGTAGAGAAAGTTTATGCATTACAGGAGGAGATATTGCAGAGCCAGCAGCTTATAGAGAAGGAGCTCTTGGCAGCAGAACAGACGCGCATCAGCGCCCGGACGGAAGGAGAGATTGCAAATGCCAAATATGCAGGTATCTTAAAGGAATATGAAACTGCAGTGAGCAGGGCACAGTCAGACTTAGAGCAGGCAGCGCGCAGGCTTGATGCATTCAACCAGTTTGTAGGAGATGGTACTGTTTATGCGACAGGCAATGGATTGGTGACAGAGGTAGGTTACAAAAAAGGCGATTGGTTAGTTGATATACGAAAACTCGTATCCTTCGTGGCAGATGCAGATCGTTTGATGAACGAAGACAAAGAAGAGGATACACAATGAAAAAAGGTCATTTTATTCTGACGGCTGCGGTTGTTGGTATTATTTGTATGGGAATCACTGTAGTTACTATCATTTATTGTATTAAAAATAATAAGGAAGAAGATATAGCATACCATGAAGAAGCAGTGGAATATGGTATATTCACAGTAGGAATTACAAAAACTGCCCCGATATCGCTCAGTGTGGTCGACCAGACCTTTGATTTGGATATTGGTGCATGGACGGGGGAAGCTTCCGCTGCACTGCAGATTGAAGAAGTACTTGTCAGTGCGGGGCAGCAGGTACAAAAAGGCACAGCATTGTTTCGTGTTACACCAGAAAGTGCACAGAACATCAGATCGATTCTGCAAAAAAAGGTCTTCGACGCCAATAGAGACTGTGAAGTGTTAAAAGCAAAGCAGAAAGAATTGCGCCTGCTGGCATCGCAGGGTTATGACAGTGATATCGTAAATGGAAAATATGCAGGCGTGGTATATGGCAGCAAGTGTGACGAGCTTCAAAAAAAGGCAGATGATGCAAAGGAAGCTCTCGATGACAAACAGAATCAGGTCAATGAGAATCTGTTGGAGCTGGCACAGACGCAGCAGGAGCTGGCAAAGGCACAGAAGTATCTGAAAGAGGCAGAGGCAGCTGTTTCTGAAAATTACGACAACCGTTATAATGATGCATATTATTATACCGTTTATCAAAAGACAAGGGAAACAGCGGAAAATATGGTAAATCAGTTGGAAGAACAGGTCAAAAGTCTCACGAAGAAAAACGAATTGCTTTTATTTGAAGTTGATGAGGCAGTCCGCACTTATCACAAGCTCGTTCAGGATTTGGAAAAAGAAAAGCTGGTGGTAAAGATGGATTACGATACTGAGCTCTATGATTCCAGTATGGCGTCAGAATGGTATGATATCCAGACATTAAACCTTGACAGTGCTTTGCAGGAGGCAAGAGAGCGTTATCTGGCCGCATTGCAGAATATTCAGATTTTTAATGCCTATATTGTGCACAATCGAGTGCGTTCCCAATACAATGGTATCCTGTCAGATATTATGACAAAGACAGGTGATACGGTGAGCAAAAATGACAGACTTGTTACATTGTATGACCAGGAAGCGGTGACAATGGAGGTTTCATTGAGTGAGGAGGACTATCTTGCGGTAAACCAGGATGAATCAGTAAAAATTTCATTTGCAGACCACCCTGATGAAGTTTATGAAGGCAGGATTACGGAAGTATCTAATAAGGAATATGACAATGGTTCAGAAAATCTAAGTTATATAGTTACAGTGAACATACAGGGTGGTGTGTCAGGTTTTTACGAAGGAATGACAGGCGACGTGACATTTTGGGCAAATGAAAGAAGGAAGGCACTTTATGTGCCCAATAAGGCAGTTTATACAGAAGGTGCACGTTCATATGTCAAAATGCGCAATAAAAAAGGGGACGTTGTGAAAAAAAATGTGACAACAGGTTTTTCAGACGGAAATTATGTAGAGATTACTAAAGGTATTTCAGAAGGAGATATGGTGCTGATAGAATTACATTGAAAGAGAATGGGAGCAGGAACCAAGGGCTCCCTTTTTTGGTACTGCTAAACCAACAGATGCGTTTGACAACAGCTCTCATAATGATGTATACTTCTCATAACTGCTTCTTACGGGTTTTGCGCTGTGCTGCAAAACCCGTAAGAAGCGTGGTGGGAGAGGGGAAACGTGGAAGATGGAAGCTCAAAGGACGGTAAGCTGGCGTAGTTACAGTGTTACTCTGGTAATTATGGCAATCAACATTGTTGGATATATTTTATGTACACAAATGGGCGAAGTGGTGTATAATATTGGTAGCATGAACGCGGAGAAAATTCTTGTTGACAAACAGTACTATCGATTTGTGACTGCCATATTTTTACATGCGGATATAGAGCACATTGTCAGCAATATGATTTATCTGATCGGACTGGGACAGATGGTGGAACAGATGATTGGACATATTCAGTTTGCGGTATTGTATCTGTTGTCGGGCTTTGGCGCGAGCGTTTTTTCAATTTTGTACTCTGTTATGACAGGCGACATCTATGATGCAGTTGGTGCCAGCGGTGCGATATTCGGGCTGATTGGTGCGCTGTTTATTCTTTTAGTCATCCGGGATATGAGACGCAGAGCGCGGAGGCGGTCCTATAAGGCGGGTACCATTCCTGACCAGACGGATATTCTCGATGAGAATGGCAGGGTGATGCCAAATGGATATGAGAGTATATCGGTAGGAAAAATGGTATTTGTGGTTGTCTACATGATCTATTCTGGTACAAGGGCAGCACGTGTCGACAATGCGGCGCATGTGGGCGGACTTGTGTGTGGACTGCTGATCATGGCGGTTATGAATTTGATAAAAACAGGAGGATATAGAAGGTGAAGATTAACATTTATTATGGAGGCAGAGGGCTGATTGGGGACCCGACCTTATATGTGTTAAATAAGATACAGGAGGTGCTGCGTGAGCTCAATGTCAGCGTGGAGCGCTATGATCTGTACGAGTTTAAGAATAATATTGTCACGCTGCCGCAGACATTGAAGGATACAGACGGCATTATCCTGGCGACGACAGTGGAGTGGTATGGCATCGGCGGATATATGCACCAGTTTCTTGACTCCTGCTGGCTGTATGGTGACAAGGAAAGGATTGCCAATATTTACATGTGTCCTATTGTCATGGCGACGACTTACGGCGAACATGAGGCTTCCAAGAATCTCACAGAGGCGTGGGAGATTCTTGGAGGACGACCGATCACTGGTATCTGCGGTTATATAGCAGATGTATCGGAACTGGAGCAGAATGCGGGCTATGAAAGGGTGATCGAGAAGCGCACAGAGGACATGTATCGTTCTATTAATCAAAAAATGCCGATATTCCCCAACAGCAATCAGGCAGTGAAGCAGAAGATCACGTTCACACAGAGCCTGAACCTGACACCGCAGGAGGCAGAGCAGCTGTCTGAGCTTGCCAGCGATGATCTGTATGTGCAGAAACAGAAGGAGGATATACAGGAACTTGCCAGCATGTTCAAGGATCTGATGAACGTGAAAGAGCCAGATAGTACCATGTTCCTGCAGGACTTTAAGGAACATTTTTATCCGCAGGCGGGATTTCGGGCAGTCTATAAGTTCATTATGCCAGGGACACGGCTGCCGCTGATCATCAAAGTGAACCACACAGAGATGGAGTGCTATTATGGGGATACGGACAGTGTTGATGTCGAGATGCAGGTGTCCACGAACGTTATGAACGATATTATAGCGGGACGCATGACTTTTCAAAAGGCGTTTATGTCTGGAGACATGAAAATGAAGGGAGACTTCAAAGTGTTACGTACACTTGACCTTCTGTATGTATTTAAAACACAAAAAGCATAAAAATGGAGGATACTTTAATATGAAAGATGAAAATTGTATTTTTTGTAAAATTGCGAACGGTGAGATACCGTCAAGAACATTGTATGAGGATAGTGATTTCCGTGTGATACTCGATCTGAATCCTGCCACGAAAGGGCATGCACTGATTCTGCCGAAAGATCATTATAAGAATCTGTATGAGATCGATGACAGCACAGCAGCCAAAGTGCTCCCGCTTGCAAAAAAAATGGCGGTGATAATGACAGAAAAGCTTGGTTGTGATGGTTTTAACGTGGTTCAGAACAACAATGAGATTGCAGGTCAGACGGTATTTCATTTTCACACGCACCTGATACCAAGGTACAACGATGACAACCAGTCTCTTGTCATGCCGCCTTGTGGTATGACAGCGGAGCAGCTGGATGCAGTAAAGGACGAGATTACAGGGTAAATGCTTGCGATATTATTGATTAACATGGAGTGGACCAAAGAGAGCCGGACACCAAAAGGCGCTGTCCAGAGGGAGAAATACTATCAGCCTGTCATCATCGAAGAGGAGGTTCCGCTTTCAGGAGATGGTATTTTTCTGAAAAGATGCAATTATTATCAGGAAAGAGGGCATGTCAGTTACAGACAGGGAATTTTAGCAGCGCGCGAGAAGCAGTATTGGGATGAAACCAGAAATGAACCGTTTACAGGGTACGACGAGTATGGTGAAAAGAGGGCGCTAAAACATAATCGGAGCATACAGCGGGATAGAGGAACCTTTTATGATATGGCAGGGATAGAGAAGGTTCCTATTCCCTGCATTCATATTGACGAGGAGACAGACAGCGTTTACCGAGTGAAGTGGTATGACTGTGAAATGGGCATGCCAAGGCGCCGGGGGGGAAATGAGGATTTGTATCGGTCAGGCGCAAAGCTTGCAGGAAGGCCGAATGTACTCAATGAGACAGCATTTATTCTGCAAAAAGGCGAGTCAGGTGTGCTCAAATATAACTATCGGCTATCATATTATAATGGGCAATGGTACGAGTGCTACTATGTTTACATGGTAAATGCAGACACATTGACAAGAGATGTGTTTATGCGAACGTATGATTATGAATATGACCAGCTTGCGGATCTGTTTTAATGTCCCTATCCGATTGATTTATTGTTGGTCATTGGGAGAGAAGGTTTCCACTGATGCGGAATTGGTCTTGCTGATCACAGTATTGTCAGCATCATTGATATAGACTACAGTAGTTACAGCCTGATCTGCGGGAATGCCACTGTAGATCTGATATCTGTTTCCTATCGTATAGAAGGACATTATAAGCATTGATTCGTAGATATTCATCTGACCATCTGCCAGTGGGATCCTTTTTCCTTTCCTCATTCTCCGCTTCCTGATCAACTGTTCCAGAATCATACTTCATCTTTTCGTCTTTTTCCATGTACTTTACCTCCTATAAAATTGTTCCACGGTATTTCTTTACAGTTCCTTATCCCACGATATCCCGCTTACTACAATTTTATCTTAATAAATTCCATGGATTTGTAAAGTGACGCTCCCTCTAAATTCACGGTTTGCAGGGCATTTTTTCACATTTTGCGTAAAAATTTACAATAAGCATCCCAAAAACCGGAGTATGAAGAAAAAAACATAAAAAACCGGATCGGCATAAAGAAAGAAGCGTCTGTAAAAAGAAAAACAAACGAAAAAGTTTTCAGTGGGTAACATATCCAC
>CAMWLV010000184.1 GCA_947175175.1 uncultured Lachnospiraceae bacterium | reverse complement strand
TATTTTATGCTTTGGGTGTTGACCTATTACGTAATTAGTTCCGCTTTTGTGTTTATAATGATTTAGGCTTTATTGTTAATAGCAAGCTGATGATACTCATAGAGGCTCAATCTACATGGACAATAAATATTTTGGTAAGAGTTTTGTTGTATTTGGCGCAAAGCTATCATGAATATTTTCAGCGTACCAGCCAAGACTATTACAAGAGTAGGAAAGTAAAAATGCCAAAACCAGAACTGTATGTTATATTTACAGGTAATAAAGGTAGAAAGCCCGATAAAATTTTATTGTCAAAAGAATTCTTCGAGGGTGCAGATATAGATGTTGAGGTTAGAGCTAAAGTTATCTATGAAAGCGATACAGATGATATTATCAATCAGTATATTATTTTTTGTAAGGTATTTAACGAGCAGACAAAACAACATGGAATGACACAAAAGGCAGTTACGGAAACAATCCGCATATGCAAGGACAGGAATATTTTAACGGAATATTTAGCGCAAAGAGAGAAGGAGGTAGTGACGATTATGATGAGTTTGTTTGATGAAGAACAGATAATGAGATCATATATCAAAAGTGAAAGACATGATGAAGCAAGGGAGACAGCAGAAAGAATGATAAAAATGGGAAAATTGTCACTTGAAGAAATCGCATTATGTGTTCCGTCAGTATCACTTGATGAATTAAAAGAGATTGAAACTGAGGTTATGCAGTTGGCGTGATCAATCATATCAACTAAAACCAAATATAGTAACAGCGACAGAGTATATAGAAACTAAAAACCTATATGCTCTATTTTTAATGTATTCTAATACGAAATTCGTGAAAGCAACAAAAGTCCTTTTGAAAAGCAATTTTGATTTGCATACGCCGGGAAAAGAGATTATACTAAGAACATATTGGAATCAGAGGGAGATAAAGCGATCATGACACTGTTGCAAAAATATCAGGAATTTTTGGTTAATTATTGTAAGAAATTTCAGCTGCTATGACAAAAGGCGTTGAACTTATAATGAAAGTATGAGGAGTGAGAATACAGATATGACACATATGTCAGAAAATGGGAAGGATTATCTGGAGATAGAACAGGATCTGCGAAAGCGGTACCGGAAAAATATCTGGTGCAGATTCACGAAGGCAATACGGGATTATGACCTTGTGCAGGAGGGGGACAGGATTGCAGTCTGCATTTCCGGCGGCAAGGATTCCATGCTGATGGCAAAGCTTTTTCAGGAGCTGAAGCGGCACAACAAGTTTGACTTTGATGTGAGATTTCTGGTTATGGACCCAGGTTATAAGACGGAAAACAGACAGTTGATCGAGAGCAATGCAAGGCGGTTGAACATTCCACTGACCATTTTTGAGTCGGATATTTTTGAATCGGTATTTCATATAGAAAATTCACCTTGTTATCTGTGCGCCAGAATGCGGCGCGGCTATCTGTACAGCAAGGCGAGGGAGCTTGGCTGCAATAAGATTGCGCTGGGGCATCATTTCGATGATGTTATTGAGACGATCCTGATGGGAATGCTGTATGGGGCGCAGGTGCAGACGATGATGCCAAAGCTTCACAGTACTAATTTTGAAGGAATGGAACTGATCCGCCCGATGTATCTGATACGGGAGGAGCACATCAAGGCGTGGCGGGATTACAACAATCTGCATTTTTTGCAGTGCGCGTGTAAATTTACGGAGAACAGCACATCTCGTGGAGATTTAGAAAATACTTCAAAACGCCGGGAAACCAAAGAGTTGATCCGACAGCTGAGACGAATCAATCCATTTGTGGAAAATAATATATTCAAAAGTGTTGAAAATGTGAATCTGAGTACTATAATAGCTTATAAGCAGGATGGTGTGCGGCATCATTTTCTGGATAATTATGAGTTGAAAGATAACAATATAATACAAGATGGGACACGGCAGGAAAGCATATTGCAGAAGGAGATGTCACAAGACAAAGTATTACAAAATGGAGTACAGACAGGAATGAAATGTGATTCGAATACCGAGGGGAATCGCATGATACAGGTTGAACAGGAGAAGACAGTCGATGAGAAGCTTGAGCAGTTAAAGGTGTATCTCCGGGAGCTTGGCAGTGTAGCAGTGGCGTTTTCAAGCGGGGTGGACTCTACCTTTTTATTAAAGGTGGCACATGAAGTGCTTGGAGAGAATGTGGCTGCGATTACCGCAAAATCATGTGTATTTCCAGACAGAGAATCTGCGGAGGCAGATGCATTTTGTAAAGAGGAAAACATTGCACAATATGTCTATGAGGCGGACGAGCTTGCGATCGAGGGTTTTTCTGATAATCCCCCCAACCGCTGCTATCTGTGCAAGAAGGAACTTTTCAAGGGGATTGAAAAAATTGCGCAGGAGCATGGATTCCAATATGTGATAGAAGGTTCGAATATGGACGATTTGGGCGATTATCGTCCCGGTTTACAGGCGATTGCTGAGCTTGGTATCAAGAGTCCACTCAGGGAGGCGAAACTTTATAAACAGGAGATTAGATATCTGTCCAAAAGATATGGTCTATCGACATGGGATAAGCCATCATATGCCTGCCTTGCATCGCGATTTGTTTATGGTGAGACAATCACGGCGGAAAAGCTTCATATGGTGGAAATGGCAGAGCAGCTTTTGATGGACAAGGGATTTAGACAGATGCGAGTCCGAATCCATGGCACACTTGCAAGGATCGAAGTGCCTGTGGCAGACTTTGACTATATCATGCGGGAGGATATCAGGACTGAAATCACGAGGAAGTTTAGCGAGTATGGTTTCAGTTATGTGACATTTGACCTGCATGGATTTCATACTGGAAGCATGAATAAAACATTAAAAAACGCTAAGGCGGCAAAAGACGCTACCTAAGAGTTTTTTAACATTTGGAAAAACACAAGTTTGGTGTTTTGCGGACATTTGCAATATAGGAGATAACGAGAATGGATCAATTTTCAAGAACAGAACTTCTGGTGGGGGCTGAGGGCATTGAAAAACTGAAAAATTCGCGCGTTGCCGTGTTCGGAATCGGTGGTGTGGGAGGTTACGTTGTGGAAGCGCTTGCGCGGAGCGGTATCGGGACGCTGGATCTGATCGACAATGACAAAATATGTCTCACGAACCTGAACCGCCAGATCATCGCGACACACAGCACGATTGGCGAGTATAAAGTGGAGGTGGCAAAAAAACGTGTTCTGGACATCAATCCGGAAGCGGTTGTCAATACATATAAAACTTTTTTTGTGCCGGAAACGGCAGCAGAGTTCAATTTCTATGCATATGATTATGTGGTGGATGCGATTGATACAGTGACTGGAAAAATTCAGCTTGTCATGCAGGCGGACAGGACACACACGCCGATCATCAGCTGTATGGGAGCAGGAAACAAGATGAATCCCGCAGCTTTCAAGGTAGCAGATATTTATAAGACAAGTGTATGTCCGCTGGCAAAAGTGATGCGCCGCGAGCTGAAAAACAGAGGAATTAAGAAATTGAAAGTGGTTTACTCAGAGGAGGTTCCCATTGTTCCACATGGTGATGCGGAATCTTTGGCAATAACTGACCAAAATGATACAAGTAAAAAAAGAAGCATTCCCGGAAGCAATGCTTTCGTGCCGTCAGTGGCAGGGCTGATCATAGCAGGTGAAGTGATCAATGATCTCTTGCGGAGTGAGGAATAAAAACGGTATCAGACAGGGGGAAATAGGCAATTATGGTATATGAGAAGCTGCTAAATGAGATATACGCAGTGGTTTCCTTAAAATATCTCTGGCGGGAATACAAGCCGTCCTTTATAAAAAGTGAGTCGCCGGACTGGATCAATGAAACGATGGATATGGGACTGGAGGTCAGTCAGGCGCTTCTGCCTGATGATGGGCAGACCAAGAATTTTATCGAGCAGTATCTGGGATGTCTGAAGGAAGAACTGCCGCCTTCTGCGCTGGAGCGCTATGGAGACCGGCTGAATTTTTACAATGGCAGGTTTTGGGCAGTTCTGCCCGATGATATTGAGCATGAGGACTATCTGTACAAAGCAAAGTACAGGTTTGATAAGAAACTTGAAAAGTTGAACACGAGCTATCAGCAGAGACGCCATAATGGGCTTTATCTTTTTCTGCACCCGAGGGATGAAAACGATATTGATGTGGAGCATCTGTTTAAATATATGGATGAAAAACAGAAGGATTGTACACAGCATTTTGACTGGGTGTTTTTGAATTGCAGAAAGGTGATCTATGTCTTCAGCTATATAGATAACAAGATAGAACCAATCGTACTGCCGCAGAACGCTGCTGATTTTCTGAACACAGAGTCAGAGTATCTGCGATATTGTGGAACGTGGGAGGATGGCGTGTCCTTGGAAGATGCCACAAAATTGTTTCGGCATGATGTATAAAAGTCACTTTCAAACTATTGATTGATATGCGTGCCGGAGCACGCAGGGGGTATAAAAATGTATCGTGAGATTGCAAAATTAATCATGTATGGTGATATGGACGAGGATTGTATCCTGTACCAGTTTGGGGAGATATTCCGCCGATTTGACGAGAAGGCAAGCTCAAAACCAGCACTGATCAAGGATATCTATACACAGCTGAAAAGGCTTTTGATCGTCGCTACGGATTATGGTTTTAACTATAATCTCTGGCACAATTACCTCACCTTTTATCTGGTTACAAATGAAAATCCATTTAGTATTACCTGTGAAAAGGTAGGAGCCAATGACGGAAGTGTTAATCATTTCGCAAAGAATGATTTCAGGGTATTCAAAAATCTGTTTGATTTTAATTTTTCGGAGATTGAAAAAGAGCTTGGCATAGACTGTTTTTCACAGCTTTCGGACTATAAGGCAATTGGTAAGAAGGAATTGATGTACAACAAAAACGTCAGTGAAAAAATCATTGCCCTGAGTGCACAGCTCGAAAAGGCGGCAGATGAAAATGAATTTTTTGACTGTGTGACAGCATTTTACAAAGATTTTGGTGTGGGAATGTTTGGTTTGAACAAGGCATTTCGTATCAAGGATAAGGCTGAGGGGGAGATTGTGTTTCTGCCGATCAACAACATGGATAAGGTGATGCTGGACGACCTGATCGGATATGAGATACAGAAAAAGAAGCTCGTCGACAACACAAAGGCGTTTGTGGAGGGCAGGAAAGCGAATAACGTACTGTTGTTTGGCGACAGCGGAACTGGAAAATCCACCAGTATCAAGGCGATCGTGAATGCCTTTTATCCGCAGGGGCTTCGCATGATCGAGATCTATAAACATCAGTTCAAAGATCTGTCTAATGTGATCGCGCAGATTAAGAATCGGAATTATAAGTTTGTGATCTATATGGACGACTTGTCCTTTGAGGAATTTGAGATCGAGTACAAGTTCCTCAAGGCAGTAATCGAAGGCGGCGTGGAGACGAAGCCAGATAATATATTGATTTATGCCACTTCTAACCGCAGGCACTTGATCAAGGAGACATGGAACGACAGAAGTGATGTGGAGGTTGACAATGGTATGCACCGCTCTGACACGATGGAGGAGAAGCTTTCGCTGGTAAACCGTTTTGGTGTCACGATTAATTACGCTAAGCCTTCGCAGAAGGAATATTTCAATATTGTGCTGGAGCTCGCGCACAGACAGGGGATCCAGATGTCAGACGAGGAATTGAGGGCAGAGGCGAACAAGTGGGAGCTGAGCCATGGAGGAATCTCAGGACGAACCGCACAGCAGTTTGTCAACTATCTTGACGGGCAGATGTGATTAATTCTTTACACTTTTTACAGAATCTGCTATGATTAAGCTAGAGTGTTTTTGGAAATCGTTCCTGTCATCTGTATGTCCCGGTACAGTCAGTATGGGTGATGAATTATCAAAGGAAGTAGGCGTTGGTATGTCAGAAAAAGAGATGTTGAAAATATCGGTGGAAGAATTTACGAGAGTACAGAAATATATGCTTTTGATTCAGGATAAAGAGTCAGCAGCATACAAAGAGATCAAAGATCGCTATATTGAGTTAAAAGTCATTTTAACAGCGTCAGGTATCAACATTACTGAATTAGATAAGATAAAAGAATAACAACAAACTTAGAAAGAGAAGGAATGCAGCTGTTCTGAGATAGAACTGCTGCGAAGGAATAATATTGACATGGGAATAACATCGATCTTATCGTTACTTAGCGGAGTGGCACTTTTCCTGTTTGGTATGTCCCTGATGGGGGATGGACTGAAAAAGGCGGCGGGTGAAAAACTGGAGCTGATATTGTACAAACTAACCAGTACACCGATTAAGGGTGTGCTTTTGGGAACAGCAGTCACGGCGATCATACAGTCATCATCGGCAACGACAGTCATGGTGGTCGGTTTCGTCAATTCAGGCATGATGAAGGTGGCACAGGCAATCGGTATCATTATGGGAGCCAATATCGGTACAAGTATTACTGGCTGGATACTCTGTCTGTCCTACATAGAGGGTTCCAACGGTATTGCGCAGCTTTTGTCCACAACCACGATTTCAGCGGTAGTTTCTATTATTGGTATTTTATTTAAGATGGTTTCCAAGAAGAGTACCTACAAAAATGTCGGTGACATCATGCTTGGATTTTCAATACTGATGTTTGGTATGCAGAGCATGAGCGGTGCGGTATCTCCGCTGAAAGAAAATCCGCATTTTGTTAATATGCTGACCATGTTCTCCAATCCGTTTATGGGCATTTTGGTCGGTATTGCATTCACGGCGGTTTTGCAGAGCGCGTCCGCGTCAATCGGTATTCTGCAGGCTCTTTCCGTGACAGGGGCAATCACTTTTGCATCTGCGTTTCCGATCACGCTTGGTATCGGAGTCGGCGCAGCCTGTCCGGTTCTGTTGTCCTCAATCGGAACCAACAAAAACGGCAAGAGGACAGCGCTCATCTATCTGATGAATGACTTGTTTGGTATGGTATTCTGGGCGGTGATTTTCTACTCGGTGAATGCCATTGTCCGGTTTGATTTCATGGACAGGACGATGAGTCCGATCGCGATCGCGATCCTGAATACGGTATTCCGCCTGGCAACAGTGGTGATTCTGTTTCCATTTATCAAGTGGATCGAGAAGCTTGTGTTCACACTTGTGAAAGACACTCAGGAGGACAGGGAGGAGCAGGCGGATTTCGATTTGCTCGAAGAGCGATTTCTTAAATATCCAGCGCTTGCGATCGGTCAGAGCCACACGGCAATGAACGGTATGGCAAAGAAGGCAAGGAAAAATATTATGCGTGCCATGGGACTCATTGATAATTATTCGGAAGAGCGCTACAATAAAGTGCAGGAAAAGGAAAATCTGATCGACAAGTATGAGGACAAGCTGGGTACTTATCTCATGCAGCTGACCGGACGTGACATGACAGAAAACCAGTCAAAGCAGGTGTCGATATTTTTACATACAATCAGTGATTTCGAGCGGCTCGGTGATCATGCAGTCAACTTGTCAAGGTCTGCAAACGAGCTTTATGAGAAGAAGATATCCTTTTCGGACGAGGCGACTTACGAGCTGTCTGTTCTTGGAAACGCAGTCAAGGAAATTCTTGAGGTTACAGTGGATTCTTTTACATATGATGATGTTGATCTGGCGATCAGGGTGGAGCCTTTGCGAGAGCTTATCAATGTGCTCTGCAATGAGTTAAAGTCAAGGCACATCACACGTCTTAGAAACGGCAAATGTGAGCTGAAGCAGGGTTTTGCGTTCAACAATATCCTGACCGATTTTGAGCGGATCGGTGCGCATTGTTCCAATGTGGCAGTTGCGCTTCTCGAATCGGAGGCGGAGGATTTCGACACGCACGAGTACCAGAAGAGTATCCGCGAGATGAACAATCGGATGTACAG
>CAMWLV010000183.1 GCA_947175175.1 uncultured Lachnospiraceae bacterium | reverse complement strand
CAAATAAAAAGCCCATATAGGGCATGTGCTTACTTATTTTTAGAAGAACGCAAGTACAGCGTTTTTCCGGGGATTAATGCCGCAAATAATAAGTGGACAATGTGATCAGAGATGATTATATAGTTTAGGCAGATGCGGAATTGAAAATAGGAGGGAATATTGATGAGTAGTGCAATCAAAGGTTTATTGATAAAAGAGTTCAAATTGATGAAATCCCAGCTGCGGTTTTTCCTTATTATAATGCTTATATGGGGAATTTTGATGGCAACCGGTATTGGTGGTTCATTTCTCGTGGGATACACGGCAATGCTGTTTTCCTTTTTGACATTTAGTACATTCAGCTATGATGAATTTGAGAATGGCGTAGCGTATTTGTTTACATTGCCTGTATTGAGGAAGGATTATATCAGTGAAAAATATCTGTTTGGTGTCCTGACCAGCACACTGCCGGCTATTTTGGTCAGTATGGTTTTATGGATTGTTCAGAGTGTGCAGGGGAATGCAGAGCGTCCCAGTACGTATCTTTTGAGTGTTGTGATATCGCTTCCAATGGCGTATCTGCTTCTGGCGCTGGAAATTCCTCTGATGGTTAGATTCGGACAGGAAAAGAGCAGATTGATTTCGGTGTTTCTGCTCGGATGTATGGCAGCCGGGTACGGAATCATTCAATCTTTATATGGTCTTGCAGGTATTGACAGCACAGAGGCTGTCAATAGCATTACTGGACTAGGAACTGGCGTGTTCGCGGTGCTTGCAGTGGCTGTTGCCGCGGTGCTGTTGTTGATATCCTACAGAATTTCGTGCAGATTCATGGAGAAAAAGGAGTTTTAATGGTTATGCGAGAGGGCATTCCAACTGGCAGTCGTATGGCTCCTGCTCGACGTGGTGCTGGTCGTATTCCTGTGCTTCGACACAGCCCATGGCTTTGTAAAATGCCTGTGTCTCGACAGCAGAGTGGGCGGAGAGATATAATTTTCTGCCCCCCTTTTTCTTAGCCCAGTTCTTGGCGGCAAGGAAAAGCGACTTCCCGATTCCTTTTCCACGCATATCCTCAGATACATGAATGCTGGAAAGGTCGAGATATCCCTGTGCGCCTCCAAATAAGGTGGGTTCGACAGAGACAAAACCTTTTAGCAGATCACCGGAAGAATGACTGCAGAAAGCGGCATAGACGAAACCGCCTGTCCGAACCGTATTTTTCAGGCATTTTATCAAAAACTGATAGTCGTCTTCTGACCAGTCATCGATGAAGGGAGCGTCTTTGATCACCCATTTGTCATCTTCTTTACGCCGGCATTTTACAACATTCTGATGACGGATAAAATTGCGGAACAGTTCGCGGTTGAGCTCGTCTGCATGAAGTGGTCTGTAGTATACGCCATATGCAATGTATTGTTCGGTCAATTCCATGACATTTGACAAAATATGAAGGTTTTGCAGGACAGTGCTTTTCATGCATGAGGATGCGGAGTCGTTATCCGCCTGCAACTCAAGAGAGTGAGTGGTACTTTCAACTATGTGGAGCGGCAGGTGGTGTTCCTGACATTTTTTCTTGATTATATCAGTTTCAACCCACGAATCTTTTGTGCCATGAAATACGATACCGGACTGTGGTGCAAAGTCAAAGGTCTGCGCCAATGGCGTATAATAGACATTTCGGCAATGAATGTCATGTTTTTGCGCATAAGCTGCAGCTATGATCGTACCGATACTTTTTGATATAAATAAGATAGCCTCATACTGGTTCCAGTTGATATTCTCCAGAAACGTTTCTGTCTGGGCATAAGCGTCCGCATATGCCTCTGGAATTGACCGGCTGAGATTCTTGTAGGACACTTTGATCACTTCATATTCATGCTGAGCGGCTAGTTTTCCGCTGTAATATAGCAGTGGTTTGTCACAGTGATATCCGATTCCCGGAAATAATATAGCGATTTTCATTGTGTTTCTCCTTATTTCTTTATAGTAAATTTCTTTATCGTATGGTTTTTGTCGTATGTGAACAGTATAACACAAGTATACGAGAAAAGAAATTTAGGAAAAGAATTTTTTACAGGTATTGACTGCGCCCTTGGGGATTGGTTTATCCTAAGGTTAAATGAAGCAGTAGAGGTGAAATATTGATTGGTATGTGTGCCGGGGCACGCGAGGGGTATAATTATGCTTATAAAAGAAGTTTGCAAAAATTGTAATCTGACGAAAAAGGCAGTGGAATACTATATTGAACAAGGTTTGATCACGCCGTCAGTGCAGGAAAACGGATACCGCGATTTTTCAGGGATGGATATTGCCCGGCTGAAAAAGATTTCCGTATTGAGGGGACTGGGGCTGTCGATTGCATATATTCGGAGTGTTTTAGAAGATCAAAATACGTCATTGAATCATATTTCCCATCAAAAGAGTTTGGAGATAACCATTCTGCATGAGAAACAGAAATTGATACAGGAACTTGCCAAAACACAGGATTGGGAGAAGGTGCAGGACAAACTGCTGCAGCTTCAGAGGAAACAGTCTGTTTTGGAGCGCTTGAGAAATGCTTTTCCAGGATATTATGGTAATTATATCTGTCAGCATTTTGCACCATTTCTGGGTGAGTCTGTCCGGACGGAGGAACAGCAGGAGGCTTTTGATACGATCATCGCTTTCCTGGATGGGGTTCATTTTGAGATTCCCGATGATCTGCGGGAGTATTATGATGAAATAACGGCGGATTTTAATGATCGCATTCTTGACAATGTGTCTGCTGGTATGCGCAGTGCAATTTTGGATATGGAGAAATATATTGATGAGAATCGTGAAGTGATCGAAAGCTGTATGGCATATAAAAAGACTGCAGAATATAAATCGTCGCAGGCATATCGTATGGAAGAGATGCTGAAGCAGTTTAACAGTACAAGCGGTTATAACGATATCTTTATACCGGCGATGTGCCGACTGAGTAGGTTCTATCAGGAATATTATGAAACACTGCAATCAGTAAATGAAAAATTTTTGCAGCGGTATCCGGAACTGGGGGCGGCAGGAAATGAACGAACATAATATATTCAAAACACCGATGAGACCGGTGATCATGATGATGATCGGGCTGAATCGTATCTTGGGAGATTTGCAGCTGTCCGTTTTGCTGGGGTTAGGGATCTATGTGGCAGCAGTATGGATGGAGCGGATATGGAAAGATAGATAGCTGCTGTATGATCTGTGGCAGACCCCGTTGTGCACAATGGGCGTAGTGAGTAGGGAAAGTCTTCCCTACTCAGTTGACATTTTAAACCTTAATAGCTCCTTGGTTTATACAAATTGGTCAGAAACAAATATGCGGATAAATTGTATAGTTGATTTTATAGTAATCGTTTCTTTTGCGATCAGCTTTTTTGCCTGACTTGATGACAGACCTAAAATTTGCGCAATCAGCTTCTCGGAACGGATTTTCAGACTATAGGGATTGTGTATCGTGATCAGGGTGGTCTGGTTGTCACATGCAGTTTCGTCTATGGTCTCCTGTAATTTGACCAATTTATAGTTTACATTTTTAGTGTCAACTTCCGCCTTATTTTTCTGAAACAACTGAAGATTTCTGCCATATTCTTCGGCAAGCTGTTCATCGTTGCCCAGAAAACGCCGGTATGCGTCTGTCGGTATACTGGTATTTTTCCGCCGCTCATAAATGGTGAGATTGAAGGTATGCCTGCATTTCTCACATTGGTAGACCAGCCACACATCAAGCTTGTTACCGTTGGCGTTGATGCGGAATTTCCCCGTATTCTTGAAACTGGATTTTTGTCCACAGCCGGAGCAGTTGCGGAGGATTGTATAAGATTGTGTTGGGATCATTCTATATTCAATTGTTTTTAAATAGCTCATTTGCATCTCCTCTGTTGATTGATCATCGGATGCGCAGGCTATTACGATATGCTTTTGCGCACACGCCGATGCTAATGTGAATAACCATAAACGGCAGTTTTTCACATGGGAAGTATGCCAATAGAGTGGCGTATCGGCGGTGTACGCGTGGGGAACGTTTCCCCCTGCTCGATTTTGCAATAGCCGCGCTATGCAAAGTAAACGGGTGCAGTCATAAAGAATTCTCCTTCCATTTTTATATTTTTGGGATTTGATTTATTATACCAGATTGATCAAATGGCGGATACCTCGTGTTTTTATATAAAAAAATATGAGCGGTAATGGAAAATGTGGTTTCTTGCTTAATAAAACATACATTCGGTATTTGTGTTGACAAACATACGGTCTTATGTTATGATAAAATTTAGATATGAGCTTAGGAGCTGTAGGAAAATAACTGACATAGATCCTTATATTGATGAATTAAGAGGAGGCAGATATTATGTTGAAGATATTGGATGAGAAGATATTGAAAACCGATACTGAAATTAGACGTCAGTATCAGGACTGCAAGTATATATATATAATAGATAGTTATGATAAAGTGATTGATGATGAAGGATATTTGTATTGTGTGAGTACATCGGAGGATTCCTATACAGAGTTATATCAAATGCGAAATAAACTGCGCAGGGAGGGAAAAATCTGTGTGGTTGGCGGCAGTTATAATAATGGAGGTGCAATAGGTGTACAATACGAATATAGAGAATAATAGATGTTTTGTGGATTGTATCATAGTATCAGACGAGATTGCTGTTGAAAAGTTTGTTGTAGATACGGGTGCGATGTATACATGCTGTTATGGTGGAGTTGTGGATGAAAACCTGGAGGAAATTGCACTGAAAGACAAAGAAAACAGATATATCGGGGGGCTTGTCAAAGGAGCTGCAGTTAAGTTCTATCGATATTCTTTAAATCAATTTACGATTGGAAACATAGACATGAACGAACAGGATATCTGGATTACGTTTGATAAAAGGGTAACAGATATCATCTTGGGAATGGATATCCTCAAACAAGTTATCATGATTACAAATCCATATGACCAACAAATTTACTTCTGCAAGGATGTCCATGATTATGAGCATAATTTTCTGTTGGAGGTCAAATAGAGTGTAGATTTAATATGAAAAAGACAGCCTTGTAATGTTTTGGAGAGAAATGTAATTGGGGTACGGTCTGCTTTCTGTCAGAAAATCGTACCCCTGTTAATTTTTGAACAGTTCCTTAAAGCATCGCACAAGTTACATTTGATAATGGGCATCAAACGAAACAACATAGCTATTGGTCGCCAATGCATAGACATATGCTTATTAACAACAGGAAAACTACTGTGTTTTTACATCATGGCATCCGATATACCATACACTCAATGAATAGAATAATATAATAAAAAATACAGAGTAACTGATAAACACAGCCATATCCACTGTAAGGTTAGGATTGTTGGCACGCATGCCCATGCTCATGAGTGAGTATGGAAGAAGATGGTAGCGTCCGCCTGCAGTGGCAGCAAGCCCGGTAAAGCCGCCGAGGAGCGCCATGCCAATCGGAATGGCGAAGCTTCTGATCACAAGTGACAGAAAGCACTGTATCGCACATACAGCGACACCGCCAAGGACACCGCAGAAAAGCCATTCAGCCAGTTCAACGGGAATCGGTTCTGCGAATCCTATATATAGACCACATATGATATATAAAAGACACAGCCAGGCTAATGTAAGAGAGGTAATGGCAGCACACACGGCGATTTTGTCAAAAACAAGCCGCCACGCGGAGGTGTTGACCAGCACCATATTCCAGTTGGAGCCATTGTGTTCCAGCCGCCAAAGATAACTCGCGTAGACTCCCACGAGCGGCGGCATGAAAAAGTAGCAGAAGAACAGGGAATGCTGTGTCCATAGAGAGTGCCATGTACTTTTTAAGAGCTCAAGGTTATTCAGATAGTTTGCTGTTCCGATCAGCGCGGAGATCAAGGGTAAAACGAGAAAGGCAATCCATATCGGAGTGCGTTTTATCTTCATCAGCTCAACAGGCAGATGCGGAATTTTGACCGGTTTATGGGACATGGACACGCTGGTGCTTACTGTTGTCTTGGTATTGCCATGCTGGCTATGACGTTTCAAATGGAAGTGATATCCGTCTGTGTCCATATGCTGAAAGATAAACCAGCCGCCAATCAGCAGAAGGAAAAACCACCCTATAATGAAAAAGACGCACCCGTTATCCTGATCCATATAATAAAACCCATTGATGTGATTTCTTTCAGCGTCCATACCGACAAACATAGATGCGCCATAGTGTCCCCACGGAATAATATTTCTGAGTAAAGGCCATTGGGGAACATACATCAGGAATAGTCCTGCCATACTGCCGCAGAGTCCTGTGCACAGAGCGACAGCCTGATTGGAAAAGATCAGTGAGACGATCATCTGCAGCAGATAAAGGTTAAATGATATCACAAAAGTCTGTACGAAAAATAGCCCGTATGCCCACAAATCTGGTGTTCCCTTGAAGCCGACAACATATCCCATTACAAGAAATGCGATCAGTTCCAAAAGGGAAAAGATCAGGATTGCAGTCATTCCATACAGAACTTTTGTGATATAGATATCAAACTTGCTCTGCAGAGTCCCAAGCATTTTCCAAGTATTTCCTTTATGTTCCAGATCGATGATCCGGCTTGCAAAGACGGCTATGGCAGTAGGAATCAGGATCGCATTCAAGAGGGGGACATTAAATAATGCCATCAGCCAGCCCTGTTCCAAAAATCGTTCATTGTTCATGTTGCGTCCTGCCCATGCCGTAATGACCAAGAAAAGTACTGCGAGTACCAGCCAGATGCCGCGTCGCTTTGTCTTTTTTAATTCTAAAGATAAATAGTAGATCATAGGCTTTCTCTTCCTCCTGTCATTTTCAAAAAAGCATCTTCCAGACTGTCTCCTTTGGTTTCGAGTGCTTCCAATGTACCCTGAAAAATAAGTTCACCATGGTTGATGATTCCGACCATGTCTGCCATCTGTTCTATTTCGCTCAGTAGATGGCTTGAAACGATAACAGTTATCTGGCGAATAATCGGCAGTTCTTTGATGAATTCGCGGATTTCCTGTATCCCTGCGGGATCGAGACCGTTTGTCGGCTCGTCAAGTATCAGCACACGCGGATTTCCGAGCAGTGCCATGGCAATACCAAGTCTTTGCTTCATGCCAAGGGAGTATTGTTTTACCTTTTTGTCTTTCTGGTCATATAAACGGACTGTCTGAAGAACATTCGTGATTTCGCGCGCGGACACTTTTTTCAGTTTGGCGATGATCTGCATATTTTCCAATCCGGTGAGATGGCCGTAGAAACTGGGGCTCTCGATCAGGCTTCCAGTGTGTTTTAGTATGGAAAGCCTGTTTTTCTCTGTCATTTTCTGACCAAAAAAAGTGATTGTGCCAGCGCTTGGCTTTAACAGTCCGAGCAGAAGCTTTAAAGTCGTGGTCTTGCCAGCGCCGTTTGGACCAAGAAAGCCGTAGACGCAGCCCTCGGGGATTCGCAGGTCAATGTGGTTTACACGCATTTGACGACCAGTGCCTTTTGTCAGGCTGTCGGTTTCGATAATGTTTGTATTCATAATAAATCCTCCTATCGTGAGTTTACACAGGTTATTGACTGTGTAAACTCATGATAGGAGGGTTACTTTAAGGGAGTATGATATTTACCTTATGTTTACCTTAAATATTGTGATTTTCTGATAATTACAGCGCTTTCCAAGGTTCCTCAATTGTGTCTGTGACCATTCCTTCCAGCGTGAAAACCACTGGTGACAATAATAACAACGACAATCCCGGAAATGATCATAACGGGAAGCAACCTGAAAATAATTCCGGGAATACCTCTGGTAAAAACAATTCCGAGGAAATAAAAGCAGTTGTGGAAACATGGAAACCTAAAACTCCTGATGAGATCAGGCGGTATGTCTGCATGGGGAAAGAAGCTGTCTGGTACGTCCTGCCAAAAGATAATGTTTACCAGATTGACATAGAGAATGCAATGCAGGGACCTATGTGCTTTCAGTCTTTTGAGGCAGTCCTTGGGGATTATACGATTGGGAGGACTTATAACACAAAAGCGGAACAAATTACGTATATAGTTAAGTCCGCTAAATCCCTA
>CAMWLV010000182.1 GCA_947175175.1 uncultured Lachnospiraceae bacterium | reverse complement strand
TGCCTTTTCCGCATCTCCGCCGACATTTGCAAGCATCTGCAATACATACATAAATGCCGGCCCCCCCCCGCTCCGAAAGCAACACTATATTTTGTATCAGAAAATATGCAGGAAGAAAGAAAACATATGCCTCCAATTAACAGATGCAGACACAACAACCCAACATTGAGGATAAAAAGCTTCGCTATATCAAGTTCTCCTGGAAAGCTGCTTCCTGCACAAATCAGTTCTAATATCGTACTATAAAGAATTAGAATCAGAACGCCGCTTATAAGCACTGCCATCTGTGTAAATGCAATGGTACGCCGTTTTATAGGCGCAGCCACCAGTGAAACCATGGAACCTTTATCCACATATTTTGCAATTAGGGCATTTCCGCGCAAGATACAGAATACCATCGGGAAAATCAGCAGGATAAATCCATAGAGATAAGACGCCATAAACCCCAATAGGTTTGCGGTGTTTGTTTTCATGCCCACAGCTGCCATCAGCTCAGGCATCATTATCGCAAAGCTGTCCAAAGTTTTCATCATTTCGGGGTTGTATAGACCGACAATAATAGCAACATACATGGTAATCACTGCACCAAAAATGATCAGCAGTTTTATACTTCCTTTCATTTCACGTTTATATAGCGCAATGTTAATCATTTTTCTCACCTCCGTAATAATTCATGAAGATTTCTTCCAGGCTCTGCTTCGTTGTGACAGTGACTTGCAATCCATTACGCATACCGTTGAAATCCAGGGCAAACGCTTCTGCAGAGGTTTCATTTTCAAGAGTTACGGTATATTTGCGGGTATTCCGTTCCCGCAGGGCTGCCGCAAAGTCAACAGATACCATTTTGCCTCTCCGTATAATGCCGATACGGTCACAAGTCCGTTCAACTTCCTCAAACAAATGGCTTGACATTAGTATCGTCTTACCATGTTTTTTTCCTCCACCACTAAATCAATGAACCTGTTCTGCATCAATGGATCAAGTCCACTGGTAGGCTCGTCAAGAATTAGAATATCAGGGTTGTGAATAAAGGCAGCAACAATCCCCAGCTTTTGTTTCATCCCTTTGCTCCTCTTTTTTATCTTGCTTTTCGGATCTAATTCAAAACGTTCCAGCAATTCCTCCTTACGGCTCTGTGTGCCAATTTTACGATATTCTGAGATAAATTTCAGAAATTCCGTGCCCGACATATCATCAAAAAAGCTGATCTCACCGGGAATATAGCCAAGTCTTGCCTGCACTTTATCCCTTTCGTTCCAACAATCCAGACCATCAATGGTACATTGTCCCGATTTTGGTTTTAGAAATCCCATCAAATGGCGTATTGTTGTTGTTTTTCCTGCCCCGTTCGGGCCCAAAAAGCCAAAAGCTTCCCCTTGATTCACATGGAAAGATACATAGAATATTCCTTTTCCACCTCCATAGTCACGTACGAGGTTTTCAATCCTAATAACGCTCATAAATACTCCTTCTTATACGCAATTTGCTTAAACATCTCCGTCCAATCTGCAAACACTTTACCGACTTCATCTAAACATAACGGTTTGTTGTTCATTTGCTGTTCATGAATATAACCGTCTCCCATCCAAAGCATCATCTTAAATATTTCATACGGATTTACGCTTTCCTTGAATTTCCCAAAATCTATTTTGCTGAAATATTGCTTGTAATTCCGCTCGATCCCTTCCCTGACATTCGTTTTCAAATCATCAGAAATCTCTTCTTTATCGGAATAAAAGGAACGCACTGAAAAGTCCACAATATAAGGGTTCTCAGCTAATATCTTGACTTTTTTCATGTTTGCGTAGGTTATGAATTCAAAAAAATCCGTCATTTCCAGGAACCTGAAATCAGCCACTCCCTCCGCGACGATTTGCTTTACATACTCAAATACAGTCAGATACAATTCCTTTTTGTTCTGAAAATAGTAAAAAAGCAATCCTTTTGAGACTCCCGCCTTAGAAGCGATCAAATCGGTTGATGCCTTTTTATATTCATATTTAGCAAAAACTTCTGTTGCTGCCCGCATAATAGAAAGCTGCTTTTCTACTGGAAGCTCTTTAAATCTCTCACTCATGCTATCACCTCTGACCATTTTGGTTTGACTTGTTTGTTAAATTTAAATATACCTGTTTGACTGAATTTTTCAAGCCTCCATTATGAAAAATTCCCCAGCGTTTTCATTAACTCATATCTTAGGTACACAAAAAACAAGCCCAGCAATTATATCTGTTCTCTTTCTTTGATCTTTTGAAAGTATTTCAATCAGTTCACCATACCTCGTTTATTATGTGTTATAATGCTTTATGTGATTTTGCTTCCTTTATTTTTCTCTTATCAGGTTCATAATAATGCCTTACATGAATATATATCACAAGGGAGACAAATAGAAAAAGAAAAAATGCTTTGTGGAAAAACATATGCCCTATTCGATAGAGAACCAGACAGAGCATAGGAAGGATTTTTTGCGGTATATTACTATGGACAGAAAGAAAATGGAGCAGCTACTTCCTTTTTGAAATGATCTAGATATTTTTGTGAAGGAGCAGGTGCAGAAAGGTTGTTTTGAAACTACATACGAAAAAGGTCTGTTAATGCGCCGTTGTGAACAGCAATGTTCAGGTATTATGTTGATCTTGAGTGGACAATTAAGAACATATATTGTCTCAGATGAAGGGCGGGAAGTGACTTTGTTCCAGGTACATCTTTTAAAATTCCTGTTGATTAATAAGCTTCTTTATGCTACAATCCACCTGTATCTGTTATTATTTTATGTTCTTCCCAGATATGGGAGATCCAGCCGCAAGGCAATCATAAAGGCATGTTTATGGCATCAATGCGTATACCGCACTGGTGCTTTTTTTATGCCAGAAAGAAAAGGAGGGCTGTATGGAAACAGCAAATGAAAAATTTATGAAGCAGTTCCTGGAAAACCTGAAGGAAACAGAAAGCACACAGGAGGGCAGGACTGATGACGAAGACATCTTTTTCAGGATTCTAAATGCCAGGACCGTCGGTGAGCTGTATGAGATGGACATTTCCATCGGGGACGTGGAAAGGCTTATCCCAAGATCAGAATCACTGCTGAGGAAAGCCGAAGACAGTTTCTGGTTCTGCAGGTTCATGGCAGACAACATCCACAGGATTCAGGGACAGAAAAAGAAGAAATTAATTTTTTAAAGGAGGAACCAATGTACACAGTATTCAGGATCGATTCAGGCGAGGCAGGCATAGTAACCTGCGAGATTGGGGACACGGACGGAAAGGTGTCCAGGAAAAAGATAAAACTGGAGGATTTTTATGGGATCGTCAAAGCCAGCAGCGGCATCCTTTCACAGCAGGAATGGACATATTACTTTAACCCGCCCGGGACGTTTTCCGGACTCAGACAGACCAGGGGGCTTGTAATCGGGGCAGGAAACGGCAGTGACATGAGGGCTGTCTTTTTCATCCCTGCTGACAAGCAGGTCTTAAATTATGTCGGTACCAGCTATATCGTGCCGTTCCCATCGCTTTTATTTTATTTTGAATCGAAAAACGGGCATCTGTCACACACGTATGTCTTTGCAGCCAAAATCAAAAACTGCACAGAACTGGAGACAGGCACACAGCTGTATGCGTTTCCATTCGGCAATGTGGACGCACACGGCGGAAGGGTATGCTGGGGTGACACAAAACATCCACGCATACAAGGCATATCCTGTTTCCAGTCCATCATTTCCAGCTTTTTCGGCTCAGAAGTAAATGATGACTACTATAAGGCAGGGTACCATGTGATCCGGAAAAAGGAGTTTGAGATGCAGAGGGGGCTGTTGATCCACCTTGCAGGACTGGACGGCGGGTTCCCGGATGATTACCTTGTAGAGAGCGGCGCCGGAACATTCAGAAAGATTGAGGAAAAATTTTATTTTTAAAGGAGGACTGTCATGGATATCAGTGAATTATTCCAGACCACATTAATACCAAGCATGAAAAAAGAGGAGACAAAAAAGCCTTCCGGGAAGGTCAGCACAAAAAAGGGCACACAGCCTGTCAGATACAGGCTCCCGGTAACCCTGTACAGTAACTATACCAGTCCTGTAGTCATTGAAGGCAGCGAATTTCCAGAAGAAATGACTGAAAGTGAGATCCTGAAGGAAGTGAGGGAAAGGCACAGCTGCTTTAAAAATTTTACGGCTGAGGTCCTTGACGAAAAAACAATGCTGCTTGTCCCACAGGCATACAACTGTGTCAAAAAAGGCAGCCTTAAGATCACGGACGAGCTTGAAGTGCGGTTCGGCGATGACATCATGGACATATCACCTGTAACAGAAGGCATGACAGAGATCGCATACGAAAAGCTGATCAGATATGCATCAGAACAGGCAGGGACAGGCATTGACCTTCTCCATGAAGGCAGCATAGTCACGCTCCTTTATTCAATGGACGGCTCAGGCAGCATTGAGAACTTGAGATTCCCAGTCACGGCAATTCTGGGAGCCAATGTCAACATTTCCGTACAGGAAGATGAGTTCAGGGCATTTGTGAGCAGCATAAACACAAAAAAGAAAAGCGCTGCAGATGAGAACAGGGACAAGGTTATTTCCAGCGGTGAAGATGAGTCTGAAGATGAAGAAATGCCTAGTACATCATTGCGTAAATAACGGTGAATACAGCACCTGCTATTTGCGCCAGTACCGCGTTGTCGTCAGTCAACAATGCCACCGCATTGCCTCCTTCCTCCGCCTTGTCCTGACACAAATATCAGGCACTGTTTTTCACCGTTATTTATGCAACGCTGTACTAGTGGGGAAACACCAGGAGAGAATGAACCGCCGGTAAAGGAACTGCTGACAGCCAGCAACTTCCTCAGGTTCATCGAATCAAAAGAACCGACGTACAAAGGCGGGCATGGACAGCTCTATATCAATGAAAAGCTGAACCTAGTCAGGGTGCTGTACAAGAAAAAATTCGCGGCAGTCAACAGGACCGTGAAAAAGGAAACACTGTACCCGGCCGATGCAACACTGTCACTCATTTATGAAAAGATACAGCTCACGCCGGAAATGTTCGGTGGAAAAAAGGAAGTTACAGAAAGGGAGATCCAGAAATTCCTTGAAAAGGACAGACCGGAATACTCCAGGGAACGGACAAAGATCGAGTATGATGAAAAGAACAGACTGATCATAGCGACCGTAATGGGAGGAAAGCGGGGAACTGTAGGATACTCAGAGGAAAACGGCATATGCTACAGGATAAGCGACACGCCTTTCATGCATATCAGGGTGGCAACAGACGGTTCCGGACATGGCAGCATGACATGGAAGATGCCAAAGATCCCATACCATATGCTGTGCTCCATGTGTAGCTTTTTTAAGAAGGTTTATCACACATACGGGACAGAAAGCCTTGTAAGTATCTTGTGGAATCCGGATAAAAGCGCTTATTCCCTGTATGTTCCAGAACAGATGGTAACGCCTTCCAGCGTGGACTACCAGAACGACCATGACATACAGAAATGTATGTGGACAGTAGGCACGTTCCACTCACACGGGATGTACAGACCATATTTTTCCGGTACGGACGATGAGTATGAGAAGGCAGACGGCATTTACGGGGTGGCAGGGAATCTTGACAGCCCGAACCCCCGCATAAAAATGCGTGCGGGAACAGGAGGGCATTACATGACCATCCATATCAACGATGTATTTGATAACGACTGTGGAGATAGAGCAGAAGATTTATGGACTACAGAAAATATCTCTGCAATACATACGTGCATGGACAGATAAGACCAAAAAGGAGCAGTTTATTAATAAACATTTAACCAAGGAGCGTTCCAATGCCTCTTTTATGAACATGCCAGCGCTAATGAGAAAACAAATATGGCAGTTTTTCCAATAGGAATTATGTATTTAGCTCAACAGCGCCGGGCAGTATACGAGGAGGTAGAGGTATGTCATTATTCATGAAGATCAACATCTGCATCATTGGATGCGGGGGAACAGGAGGAAACCTGACCGCAAGGCTTGCAAGGTTCCTGTCAGGATACCAGGGAGGCTTGGCAATAAATACAGCGATCGCTGACGGTGATACCGTTGAACTCAAAAATATGGACAGACAGCCATTTGATGACGGGGACCTGGGGGAGAACAAGGAAGTGGTCCTTGCGGAAAACATCGAATCAAGCTTCCATGTGAGGATTGACAGCTATCCGGACTATATCCTTGAAACCGGGGACCTTGACAGGATCTTCCAGTCACTTAACAGGGAAGGGGATTACATTTCAAGCGCCTCTGGTGACATCAATATCCTGGTAAGCTGTGTTGACAACCACGCTGCGAGGAAGGTATGCCATGACTGGTTTGAAAAAGCTTCATTCTGGGGTACAACGTTCTTCATTGACCCCGCAAACGAAGACGTGAGCAGCGAAGTAGTCATTGCAAAGAGAAACGCACACACCATCACTTCACCTGACAGGTTCTGGTATTACCCGGACATCATAAACGATCTTGGCAGACCGGTGAACGAGATGAGCTGCGAGGAGCTCAACAATGCAGCGCCGCAGCACTTTGCGGTAAACTGCTACGCAGCGGACATATGCTTTGCATTCATTGCAGGCATCATCATGTGTCAGGACAACGCACAGCTATTGCCGGGAGGCATTACATACTTCCATGCCTTTAAGATGTTCCAGCGTTTTTATGCATGTGAATATGATGAGGAGGAACAGCAGTATGTCAGGGAATCTTAACCATTATCTTGCGGAGATGGACAGACTCCTCGGGCTTGACTGTAAATACAAACGTCCGGGATCCACAATGGATATGAACGACTTTGTATATCTTTATATCCTTGCGGTATACAGCCTTTTAATGCTGAAAGAACTAGGGGTCCGGGTGGATACACAGCTGGAGCTTCCACGGCTGATGGCAGAAAAGGCACAGCCGCGTTATCTCTATGACATGGAGTACTGTGAGGAATATGATGAGGAAGAGAGCTACAATTATTATACAGCGCAGTGGGCAGGGAGGTATGAACCCTATACGGGATGCCTTAGCAAAAAAATGCATTCTGGGAACTGTCTGACTTTATGTACAGGTATTTTCTGGACATAAGGAAGAAAAACAGCCTCGGGCTGTGGACGGTTTTTTCCGAGGAGGACTGTATGGAACTCTTTTCCACGGAACTCTTTTCAGGCGCAGATGGTACAGATAAAACAGCGCTCACCCAGGCAGCCATTTTTTTCATGTATTCCCGCGGCAGTGCTGACTGGCTGCCTTCAATGGACATTGAATTTTCCAAAGAGACTGAGAACGAAGTGAGTTTCGCCATTGATAACACGCTGTTCATATCCGGGGTGTTTGCCCTGACAAGCGCAAAGTCAGAAAAGATTGCTGCGTCGCTGGAAAAAAGGGGCATACATGATGGGTATGCAAAAAGTTTCCTTGAAAAATGCAACCGGCTTGACTGCTTATTATGGAGGCCGGGGGCAACCGTACTGGCTGATTATACAAACGATTATGAAACCGTCACAAGGACGCAGATCATCGGAACTGACAATGATTTTGAGATCTCATTTGATTATGCAGAATTTTCACCGCTGCTCCCTGTATACCTGTATTACCTTGAGAAAGCTGCAGAAACAGTGGACAGCATATATTTCGGCGGACAGATTTTAGGGGAGGGCACAGATGGAGAGCAAAAACGAGAGGATTAAAAAGATATTCCCATTGATCATAGGCATGGCCGACGAACTGTATCCTGTCTACATGCCCACGGATGAGAACGGCTGCTGCGGGATGGACGATACAACGCTTTTCGGCCGCTGCATGAGGTGTTTTTCATTCTCAACTGCAAGGCTGTGTTATATAGCCGTATACCGGAAACTCTTCCTGACTGCTTTTCTCATGCTTGTCAGGGACGGGCTGGTCGACATCAACCTGTCAGATATCAAGAATATGGAAGTGGATACATATGAAAATATGGTATGCCTTGACAGGCTTGAAGAAGGATCAAAACTTATGGACATCCTCATAAAAAAAGTGTTTGACGCATACGGATACCATTATGAAACGGCTTCCTATAAGATAAACGACCTGACGGACGGCATTTATGATGCTTATATGGAAGAAGAGGCTTTTGAAGATATGGAGGCCA
>CAMWLV010000181.1 GCA_947175175.1 uncultured Lachnospiraceae bacterium | reverse complement strand
TGAGCTTAAGATCTGGCATGGCAGCGAATACAATGAAAGAGGTGAGAGGCAGCTGACAGATTACCTCGAATATTATCACAAGGACAAGGGATATTTGCTCAGTTTTAATTTTAACCAGAAGAAGGAAACAGGAGTGAAGGAAATTCAAATTGGGGGCAAGACAATTGTAGAGGCTGTCGTGTAGGAAGCAGTTCTATTTAGATGCTTTACTATAAGAAGTTTTTGCATGTGCTGTTTTTCGTGAAAAGTTTTTGAGCAGCTTCGTTTGGTAATAATATTTGAAAATGGTAGAATGAAATATCCATTGCTAATAATCATCAGGCTATTAAAGATAAAATTAAAGCGGGTGGTTCTGTAAATTATAAGGGTATAAATTTCTATGTTATGGTGGATGCTACAAATACTACGAGTGCTCAAGGTGTAGATGGTATTGATGATAACAATCGTAATGTCATTACAGCAGATAAGGCATACAAGATGATTGGACAAGAGCTGTCAATTGCTAATAATATAGGGACTGAGCATACATCTGCAAAAATTTTTGGTGCTGATGGAGCAACTGAAGTTGTTGATGCTGATGGCAAGAATGCTGTATTTATAATCAACAAGGGTAAAGCAAATGTTAAAGTAGACCTCAGTTTCTCGCTTCATGTAGGTGCAGATGCAGATATGACATATGAGATTGGTGTTACAATCAATGCGCTTCACACAGCAGGTCTTGGCATCAAGGGGCTCAATGTATCAGATAGTACAGGATCTTCAGCTACCTATGCAATTGCAGATGCTATATCCAAGGTATCTGCGCAGCGTTTACTTCTCGGTGCAGTTCAGAACAGATTAGAGCACACAATCAACAACCTGGATAATGTAGTAGAGAACACAACAGCAGCAGAGAGCCAGATCCGTGACACAGAGATGGTGAAGTACTCTAATGCAAACATTCTCTCACAAGCAGGACAGTCCATGCTCGCACAGGGCAACCAGTCTAACCAGGACGTACTCAGTCTCTTAGGTTAATATGGCTGAACATAGCGGCATACTATAGTCCATATAAATATTAAGACCACCGCGGAATGCGGTGGTCTTATGATAGTTTATTGGTATTATTTATGAAAAGCCAACATTCGCCAATGTGGCTTTTCAATTTTTTTGTTATCTCACTTCTTCACCAATACTTTCCACATCGATACCAATGCAGGATTTGGGGTGTGGTAACACAAATCAAAGTGGAACAGATAAGAATGACAATCCGGTTGAGGAAAGTTCACGGGCAACTGTAGAAACAGATGTTCAAGAACTATCACTGGGTAATGCACAAACTAATGGAAAAGAACGACATCACAGGAGAAGGCAGAGGAAGCGCAGCTCAAAGGAAATGTGGAGGCTGTCTGTACGGCAGAGGGCGGTTATAAGGAAAACTTTGTATCAGTGGATGGGACAGTATTGGCACGATATTCGCGGAAAGTCTGATGGAAGATATTGACACAATCGCACAGCAGCCTTTGATCTTGCAGGATGCACGACAAACTGACGAATGAGTATGGATTGAACAATCTGATCTGGCTGTGGAACGGACAGGACAAAGAATGGTATCCGGGGGGGCGAGTATGTGTAAATGATCGGTGAGGATACTTACCTAGGTGAGCAGACGAACTGCCTGACTTGAAGGCATACCCGATCAGGGAATAGATGAAAGCTTGGGATCAAATACGGGCTGTAATTATATGGAGGTGGATATGAGGGGGAGTGTTATCGTTTGAAGAGTCGGCGACAAGGAATTTTGTGAAAAGGGGAAACTTTATCTGGGTAAGGTTTCCCTTTTTACTATTCAGTTGTCAGGATGAGAAAAAATTGGTATAATGAATTTGTAGCAGTTATCATAGAAAAGCACATATGGAGTTGGATATTATGATAAGAAAGAGACGATTTACATTTTTACGAAATACGGTTTGCACTGTCATGACACTATGTCTGATAGTGGGGACAACAGGGTGTGGCAACACAAGCAGCATGGAGAGTAATGCCGCAGAAGACAGTACTGTGAAAGAAAGCAGCGTAATTGAAAGCAGTATAACAGAAAGCATTCAGGCAGAAAGTGTAATGGCAGAAAATTCTGAAATAACACAGGAGCTTACAAAGAGCACGATTGCAGGCAATGTGACGGCAGAGAATATAAATAAAGATATGGAAGATTTGACTGCAATGGACATTGTAAAGGATATGAAAATTGGCTGGAATATTGGAAACACACTAGATTCTACCAGAACAGATATTACAAGGATTGACGCGCCGTACAAATTTGAGACAGCATGGGGCAATCCAAAAGTCACACCAGAATTGATCGATACAGTGCTAGGTGCTGGATTTAATGTGATCCGCGTCCCAGTATCATGGACAAATCACATTGGACCAGAGCCAGAGTACCAGATTACCGAGAGCTGGATGGAGCGGGTGCAGGAGGTTGTTGACTATGCATATGATAAGGGTGCATATGTCATACTTAATATACATCATGAAGACTGGAATTATCCATATTATGACAATCTTGACCGCGCATCTGCTGAGATGGCAGCAGTTTGGAAGCAGATTGCGGAGGTATTCAGAGACTATGATGAGCACTTGATTTTTGAAGGACAGAATGAACCCAGAAAAGTCGGGACATCACTTGAGTGGAATGGTGGCGATGAGGAAGGCTGGGAAGTAGTCAACAAGACGAATCAGGTGTTTATCGATACCGTGCGCGCGACAGGCGGTTCCAATCCGTATCGCATGCTGATGATTCCCGGGTACGCGGCGAATTGCTCCGTCGGTATTCAGCACATTGAAGTGCCGGAAAATGACCATCGTGTCATAATTTCAGTACACGCATATGAGCCTTATGATTTTGCACTGAACACGTATGGACGGAACGAGTGGAACCATGACACAGGTGCAATTGACAAACTGATGAAAGATTTGCAGACACTGTTTCTGGACAAAGGCACTCCTGTTATTATCGGTGAATTTGGCGCCATGAACAAGAACAATGAGTCAGAACGTGCCGAATGGGCAGCGTATTATGTGAGTGCGGCAAAGACGATCGGCGTGCCCTGTATCTGGTGGGACAACGGTTTATTTGAAGGGAACGGTGAGCGGTTTGGACTGTTCGACCGGCAGACATATGAGTGTAAATATCCAGAATTGTTGGCGGCGTTGATGAAGGGATTGGGAATGAGGTGACACAATGGAACGAATTAGTTTATGCATAGAGGGAATAGCATAAAAATTGTACAATGTGGTTCACTTTATAGGGATAAATGATAAAGTTCTAATAAATGTTATAATTGGTGAATAAGTTTCCTCTTTTTCCAGATACTAGTTAATGCTTAGAACAGTAAAATGAAAATGTATTTGGAATGGAGGAAATTATGATCTTAACAGAAAAAGAAATCACAACAGTCAAGGATTTACAGACACAGGAGCAGACCTGTATCGAGAAGTACCAGCGTTATTCTGGGGAGGCAAAGGACACTGTATTAAAGGATTTGTTTAAGACACTGCAAAATAAGGAGCAGGAGCATTACAATTCCCTGCAGCAGGTGCTCGGCGGAAAGATTCCGTCATGTAACTGTAACGATTCAGACGGCAGGAATTATAGTCCTAAGGCGACATATGACAAAATGACGGATTCTGAGGACAAGAAGACAGACAATTTCCTGGCGACAGACTGTATCGTGTCAGAGAAGCTTGTTTCTTCGGAGTACAATACAAATGTATTCTGCTTCAAGGATTCCAACATGCGCAAGCTTCTCGCGGATATCCAGATAGAGGAACAGAATCATGCAGAGATGCTGTATAAGTACAAGACCGTAAACGGAATGGCATAATATGATCGGAAACAAGAGGGTATGGCGAAGGCTGTGCCCTTTTGTCCTGCTGTCCAAAGCTGTTCTCTTACTCCTTTAAGACATTGACAAGACCTGCCTATATGGTAAAATGGGGAAAAGGGATGAGGAGGGCGAAACATGGCAATAATAGGGATTGATTTAGGAACGACAAACAGTCTGGTGAGCGTGTGGAGGGATGGAAAGATACAACTAATTCCAAATTCATTTGGTGAATTACTGACACCCTCCGTTGTGGGATTTGACGAGACTGGGGAAGTGTTTGTCGGAAAGATAGCGCGGGAAATGCTGATCACAGAACCATCGACTACGTTTAGCGAATTCAAGAGAAATATGGGTACAGATTATCAATATACGGCAAATAAAAGAAGTTACAGGGCAGAGGAGCTTTCTGCATTTGTGCTCCGACGCTTAAAGGAGGATGCCGAGAGGTTTCTAGGAGAGACAGTCACAGAGGCAGTCATCAGTGTTCCGGCATATTTTAATGATGACAAGCGGTGTGCCACCAAGAACGCAGGAAAGCTGGCAGGACTTGTGGTGGAACGTCTCATCAACGAGCCATCGGCAGTCGCGCTAAAGCACCATATGAAATCGGAGGAGATGGAGAATTTCATCGTGTTTGATTTTGGCGGCGGAACGCTTGATGTTTCCCTCGTGGAAGCATTTGACAATATGGTGGAGATCAAGGCTGTCGCTGGGGACAATCATCTGGGAGGAAAAGATTTTGATGAGATCATCGTGGAGGATTTTTGCCAGAAAAACGGGATTGACCGATTCATGCTTTCGGGGAAAGAGCGTGGAATTCTCAAAAAGGAAGCAGAACAGCTCAAACGTGACCTGACGGAAAAAAACGAAGCCGACAGAACTGTCCGCATCGGGGAAACAGAGTATGTGATGCATATGACCAATCAGGAGTTGATTCATATTTCGGCAAATCTTTTTCGAAGAATGACGCAGCCCTTGAAAAAAGTGATGAATGACAGTGATATGGATTGGGACGAGATTGACAAAGTGATACTGGTGGGAGGTTCCTCCAAAATGCCTGTCGTAAAACAGTACATAAAAAGTTTGACAGATGTGCCAGTTGTGGTGGATGATTCGCCGGATGAAAGTGTGGCAGTCGGCGCAGGACTTTCCGCTGCGATCAAGGAGAGAAAAGGGGAGATCAAGGACATGATCCTGGCAGATATCTGTCCATTTTCCCTTGGGACTGCGCTGTATGACGGGACGTTTTCCCCGATCATTGAGCGGAATGACACACTGCCATGCAGCAGGACGAGATACTATGTCACGGTTGATAATTATCAGACTAAAATGAATTTTCCGATCTATCAGGGAGAAAATCTGATCGCGAGCGAGAATCTGTGTCTGGGAACTGTGACGATCAAGGACCTTCCCAGACGTCCCAAAGGTGAATCAGGTGCAAATGTCACCTTTATGTATGATATTAACGGTATTCTGGATATCAGAATTGTCAGCGACAATCGATCTGTACATAAGGTGATTGTGAATAAAAAAATGGGATTAACAGATGCAGAAATAGAAAAACGCTTGGAAGAACTTCAGAAAATGACACTGCATCCAATCGAGCAGGAGGAGAACCGCCTGCTGATCGAGAAGGCGCAGCGCATGTTTCAGGAGAGCAATGCGCTGACAAGGCAGTATATCGCGGAAATGCTCCGTCATTTTAAGCAGACACTGGAGCATGGAAAAGGCAGGGAGATCAGGGAGGAATACGTGCGTTTTGCTATGTACCTTGAAGCGATTGATCAGAATCGGTTTGATTTTGACGATTTTACGGAGAATTTTTGGAATGAAGATGACGGGGATGACGAGAGTGAAGACTGGTAGGAGCAGATAAAGTCAATGAATTGTTGGAAGATATTAGGAATAGAACAGACCGCCGATCTGGCAGTGATCAAGACTGCCTATGCAGCGAAGGCAAAAGAATGGCATCCTGAGGAACACCCTGAGGAGTTTCAGCAGCTGCAGCAGGCGTACCGCAGTGCGTCTCGTTTTGCAAAAGCCCAGAAAGGGCGTATTGTCAATCCAGCTGTAGCAAAAACCGCAGTAGTGGATAGGCAGAATGCAGTAATGCATGAAGAGTTGTCAGTAGAAAAGACAGTGAAAGAGGTATCTTTAGAAAAATCGGCAGAAAAGGAAGATATACCAGAAGAAACAGAAAGAAAAGAGGAAGCTGCGGGAGAATCACAAGAAAAAGGGGAAACAGCGAAGGAGTCAGAGGAGAAAGAGGAAATAACGGAAGAAATTGAGAAGGCGGCAGCAAGGCAAGTAATTGTGGGGGAGATTGCCCAATTCCAAGAAATTTCCGAGGACATCGGGGAATTATCGCAGGACTATGACTACGGGGAACTGATACAGAGCTTTGACTATGAGGTGGTTGAGGAGGCAGATTTAAAAGATCGTTTTTTCAAGGAATTTTTCAGCATCGCATGGAATCCTTATCTGATGAACAATCTGATCTGCTGGGAATATATTCTAAAGCGTTCCCCCTATGAACGGCTCTTGACGAAAACAGCATTTCGGTATAATTTTGTGCGAACGGCATGCAGCTTGTCGGGATGGCAGAGAAAGACAATTCTCTTCTTTGAGAAGTGGCTTCAGTCCTGTCCGGCAGCTGACGCAGACAATGAGCAGAAAAAGGAGACCGACCTGTTCTGGTGGAAATTCAATAGAATTGGTCTGTTTGGAAAACTTGTCCCAGTACAGCGCTGTGTGACCAATGAGCAAAAAGTACTTCATGATGTCTTTCTTTCAAAAGTTAAGAGGTGCGGAAGGGACACTGGTCTGGCGAGTGGGACAGATGTGGAATGTTATCTGTCATTTTATCTGCCCTATGCAGCCGCAAAACAGTCGAAAATAAAGGATTTGTATCAAGGGAGCAGCCAGGGAAGAACATTCTTTTCAACATTATTGCTGATGGTTCCGCTGATTATTGGAATGGTAATCTATGTCAATGTATGTGTTGTTCCACAGCAGAACGAAAAGGCTGCGCAGGAGATTGAGCAGCAAAGAATACAGCAGCAGGCAGATGAAATCAGGAAGTATTATGAAATGCTTCAGGAGGATGACAGCAGCGGCTTAGAATGGACGCCCGAGTATCAGGAGGAGTTGAGGCGGAAGGTAGTACAATTGCAGGAGGAATTGCTAAGAAAACAGGAGTTGGTTCCAGAAAATGAAGTGATCGCGGATGCCGACACGGAAATGGGAACAGTCGGCGAGGAGTGATCTATAATTTTTTTTATTGGTAATAATATCTGAAAATGGTAAGATAATAAGAGATGCAACAATTTGTGTCCTTCGATGCCTACCGCGTCTGCCGCATCCGTGATTATGCGGTATGCCTGCGAGCGTGAAAGAGCGCAATCCGGCTTCTTGGGACTGGGGAATAGATAGGGATTTCCCTTTTGATACATTTCTGTTTTGATTAGTTCCTGGCGATATTTTGTGAGTGCAAGTCTTACCTCGTGATTTAAGAGGATCCTGTTTTCCTTTCCGGTCTTGCGCTCTTTTATTGTGATGTGCTCCTGTACCTTATTGTTTTGGAAGATTTCGTCGTAGGTGAGGTTTAGAATATCGCTGATACGCAGGGCAGTATTCAACCCTATGATAATCATGGTGTAATTACGCATATTTGGTTTTTCGTTTTGAAAATAATTCTTAAAATTCTGTAATTTCTGTTTGTCTCTGATTGGTTCTGTAGTACTCATAATGTTTGTTCCTTTCCTTGAAAATGTGTCGATGCTGTTCCTTCAGCTGCCGTGTAGTACTGTATAACTATACTACCCATACGCTGATGATGCAACAATTTAGACAGTAGATCAGGCAGAATTAATGATTGGGCAGGAACTGAGACTTGCAAACAACATTGGTACAGATTCAGATGCACCTGCGACAGTTACTAATAATGGTGATAGAACAGAGAATAATAAGCCATATGTGGATTATATCATTGAAAAGGGCGATATCAGCGTAAAGGAAGATTTGAACTTCAGTCTTCATGTAGGAGCAGACGCAGATATGAACAACAAGATTGGTGTAAAGATTCAGGCACTCGATACAGCAGGGCTTGGTATCAGAGGACTGAATGTAAAGGATGGTTCTGGCGCAGCAGCTACATATGCAATTGATGCAATCGCAGATTTAGTTTCAACAGTTTCTGCACAGCGTTCATTACTTGGTGCAGTTCAGAACAGATTAGAGCACACAATCAACAACCTGGATAACGTAGTAGAGAACACGA
>CAMWLV010000180.1 GCA_947175175.1 uncultured Lachnospiraceae bacterium | reverse complement strand
AAATCAAAGGCTGTAGCGGTTTTCTTTTCAACCAACTGTCAAAGACGGGATTATATCATAAATATAGAAAGGAAAAATAACAAAAATAGAAACAAAATACGCAAAATCTTTCACAATTTTAGATTATGTGATAAAATACCGATAAAGCGTAAAAATTTGGCGTAATAGGTACATATTAAGAAAGGAAGAATGATATTATGAAAAAGAGTGCAGCAGTATTTTTTGCAACGGGATTTGAGGAGGTTGAGGCGCTTACGGTAGTTGATCTGTTGAGGCGTGCAGGTATCGAGACAGTCTGTGTTTCGATCGACAGCGAAAAGAGCGTGACGGGAAGCCACAATATCACTGTGGAAATGGATGCAGGGCTTGACCGTCTTGACTTTGGACTGTTTGATATCCTTATCTGTCCTGGAGGAATGCCAGGCACGAAAAATCTCGAGGCATGCGAGTGGCTGATTAAGAATATCCGCTCCTCTTATGAGAATGGGAAATATATCGCAGCGATCTGCGCGGCACCGAGCATCTTTGCCCATATGGGACTTTTGCAGGGCAGAAAAGCCTGCATTTATCCGGGAATGGAGGAAGAATTATATAAAAACGGTGCTGACGTTTGCAGCGATGGCAAAGTTATGAAGTCCGATTCGATCATAACAAGCTGTGGCGTAGGCACAGCAATTCCATTTGCATTGGAGATCATATCAACGCTTGTGGGGCAGGAAAAGGCTGACGAACTTGCTAAAAGCATCGTTTATACAACAGATTAAGTTTATATTGTTCGAATAAACGTAAAAATTTTGACAACTTATGCATCCAATGTTATAATCAGAAATATAATGCAAAATAATATATAAAATCAAGCAGATAGAAGGTTTCTCAAATGATAACAGAACAAGAATTTCAAAGAGTAGCGGCTTATGTGAAAAAAAAAGCTGGTATTAACTTAAACGAAAAAAGGGTTTTGGTGCAGGGAAGGCTTGATAGTTATATGCAGCGTAATGGATATAGCTCATACGATGCGTTTATGGATCGCGTAGAAAGGTTTCCGACAGGACCTGAGGCAGAGGATCTGATGAATGCCCTCACGACAAACCATACGTATTTTTGGAGGGAGTATGAGCAGTTTTTATTTTTGAAACAAGAAGTTTTTCCTGAACTTAAGAGACGCACAGAGAGTACAAAGGACTGGCATATCTGGTGTGCTGCTTCGTCCACAGGGGAAGAGCCATACACACTTGCAATGCTTTGCAAAGACTTTCTGGGATTGGAACAGGCAGGGTGGGATACCAAGGTTCTTGCCACCGATATTGACACAAAAGTTCTTGAGAAGGCAGTGAGAGGCATTTATGCCAAAAACTCTGTAGAGCAGCTGCCACCTCAATATGTGCGCAGGTTTTTTAAGCAGATCAATCAGGAGGAATACCAGGTGAAGGATGAACTCAAGAGGGAAGTGTTGTTTCGGCAGCTCAATCTGATGAATCCGCTGCCCTTTCGAAAGCCGCTTCATGTAGTATTTATCAGAAATGTTATGATCTATTTTGATGAACCAACAAAAGAGCGGCTGCTAAACAATATTTATGAGAAAATGGCTCCTGGTGGATATCTATTCATCGGTTCCACAGAATCTATGAGCCAGAATAATACCCGGTTCCAGTATGTAAAACCTTCCATATACAGAAAGTAGAATAAAAGATTTTCTAAGGCGTGAAAGGTACAAACTTGCAGGATAAGACTATGTGGGGGGAGATATGGAAAAATTAAAGGTATTATTGGTGGCAGGAAACCTTGAAATGCGAAGGCATCTCAGTGGAATTCTTGGCGCGGATCCGGAACTAAATGTGGTAGCTGAGGTAAACAATGCCTATGCTGCAAGAGATAAAATTATAGAATGCGATCCTGATGTGATGCTTTTATCACAAGATCTGCCGAGGATGCCGGGAATTACATTTTTGGGGAAGTTAATGCCGCAGCGAAGTATTGCAACGATTGTCATAGCAGAGCCGCAGTATGAGGATGTGGCTTACAGGGCAGGGGCGAGGGATTTTATTGCCTGTGGGGAAAATTATGAGATTCTGGAACATGAAAATATCTGCAATCGTCTCAAAAAAGCAGCAGGCGGTGAGTGGCTGTCCGCAGCGAAAAGGGCACCTGTACCGATTATGACACCGGCATTTAGAAATGCAGTCAATACAGTTGATAGCAATAATGGAAACCAGCCGGTGACAACATCTATTATAGCAATCGGTGCCTCAACAGGAGGAACAGAAGCGATCGCCACTGTTGTGCGGGGACTCAGGAAGGATATTCCTGGTATTGTGATGGTGCAGCATATGCCGGAAGGCTACACACAGATGTATGCCCGCAGACTGGACGGGGAGGGCGAGGTTTCTGTGAAGGAGGCAGTATCCGGGGATGTGGTGAAACCTGGGCAGATTCTTCTGGCTCCAGGAGATAAACAAATGCGCATTGTTAAGATTAATGGCAGATATCAAGTGGAGTGTAAATACGGACCTCGGGTAACTGGACATTGTCCATCAGTGGACGCACTTTTTGAGTCGGTGGCGCGCGTTGCTGGAAAAGAGGCGATCGGCGTGCTGATGACAGGGATGGGTAGCGACGGCGCCAAAGGACTGTTAGCTATGAAAAATGCAGGCGCACGCACAATAGGACAAGATGAGAAGACTTGTATCGTGTATGGCATGCCCAAGGTGGCATATGAGATTGGAGCAGTGAAGTGGCAGGTTCCATTGGAGCAAATTGCGCAGAAAATATATTATCTGCTGGATAAGCGGCAGTAATAAAAGAAGTATTAGGAGGCAGACTATGAGGATATTAATAGCGGAAGATGATTTTGCCAGCAGAAAGGCAATCTTAAAATTTTTGTCGGAGTATGGCGAGTGTGACGTTACTGTTGACGGTATGGAGGCGATCGATGCCTTTATGATGGCGCTTGAGGAGGAGGAGCCGTATGATTTGATCTGTCTGGATGTGATGATGCCTGTTATGGATGGCTATCAGGCACTCAAGAATATACGTGATATTGAGAAAGAGCATCATGTGTCGCCAGACCAACAGGCAAAAGTTATTATGACAACAGCGCTCAATGAGGAGAAAAATGTTAAGAAAGCGTTTGAACTTGGCTGTACTGTGTATTGTGCAAAACCGATCGATGTGGAAAAATTGAGAGGCACACTCGAAAAGCTTGGATTCAATTCATAAATGTTATCGTAAAAAGATAAGGGGGACGATTTTGCATGGAAGAAAAAACGGAAGTGCTTGATGCTGTAGAGCAGGAAGATACCCGTCATGGGAAATATATGACTTTCTGCATTGGAAACGATGTTTTCGGCATAGAACTTAAGTATGTAAGTGAGATCATACAGATGCAGGCGATAGCGCCCATTCCCGAGGTGGAACATTTTATTAAGGGATTGATTAACCTAAGAGGTAAGATCATACCGGTTATTGATGTGGCAGACCGATTTGGTAAGGAACCATTTGAATACAATGACCGAACCTGCATTATTGTTGTGGATGTTCAGGGAGTTACGGTAGGGCTGATCGTTCAGACGATTTCGGAAGTGGTATCGATTGAAGAAGAGGATATTTTACCGCCGCCAAGTGTGTCCAAGACCAATGCACAGGCAAAATTTATCCGGGGAATCGGAAAGATTGGTGACAGTGTCAAGCTTTTACTGGATCCTGTCAAACTGTTGAGTGACGAGTCGCTTGATTTTACTGAGAAGCAGGAAGAGGAAGAGGAAGAATAAATGCAAAAAAATCAGGAAGAATTTTTTTATTTTATTTTGAATCACAGTCAGGAATGTATCATTAAATATGATTCCGGCGGTTGTATCAGTTATTGTAATGACAGACTGCTAGAGCTCACAGGTTATGGTGAAGGTGAGCTCGCTGGTGTATTTATCGGTGAGCTTATTCAAAATGTATTTGTTGTAGTAGATAATCATATCGGGCTGGCTGATGAATATAAGGATACAGAAGTGATAGAGACTGTGCTGTACCGAAAAAATAAGACCTGCTTTCCAGTGGAGATCAAGGTGGTATCAGGTGTTTTTGACGGTGTGGAGGTAATGATCTGTACTGCTGTGGATATGACACGTTACAAGGAAAGCATCAGAAAAGTGGAGGAAACCACGATACAAATGCAGGAGTCCATGAAGGCGAGGGACGCTTTTGTGGCAAATGTCACGCATGAGCTGCGGACGCCGGTAAATGGAATTAAAGGGCATACAGAGATTTTGATGGAGCAGGAGCAGGATTTTCAGAAGATCAATTATCTCAAGATGATTCTTGACTGCTGCACGACCATGGAGGGAATTATCAACAATATTCTTGATTTCTCCAAGCTTGAGGCAGGAAAGTTTCAGATTGATGAGAAACCATTTTCTTTTTATAATTTTATATCGAAGATGGAAAAGATGTTTACCATGCTCACCATGAGGAAAGGCCTTCGGTTTACACTCAATGTCGCACAGGAGATTCCGGACAAGGTGATCGGTGATGAGCTGCGGTTGACACAGGTTTTGAACAATCTTGTGTCCAATGCGGTGAAATTCACAGAGCAGGGATACGTCGGCATTGAGATCTCTTTAAACACGAGGATCAATGACGAGATAGAGTTGTTTTTTATGGTGGTTGATACTGGTATCGGGCTTTCGCCGGAGGATAAAGATAAGTTGTTTAAGAGCTTTTCCCAGGCAGATGCGTCCATCACCAGAAAGTATGGCGGCACTGGGCTTGGGCTTGCCATTACAAAGGAGCTTGTAAACATGATGCATGGCAAAGTCTGGGCAGATGGCGAGAAGGGCAAGGGATCCACTTTCTCCTTCACGGTAAGGCTGAAGACGGAACAGGCACAGGACAGCGCGGAGCAGGAGACTTCTATTAGAAAATGGAAATACTCCAACAACCTCAATAAGATCGCAGGGGAACAGGATCTGATGTATGAGCTGGGAAGCGATATCAATATCAGGGAATTAAAAAAATATTTTGAAAAGCTGAATATCAGTATGGATATGGAAAACTGGCAGAAAGCGGAGAGCTTTGCCACAACTTTGAAACAGTTGGTCAGCAATGGCTCGAAGGATCTGCAGCGTCTGACTTTCCGGATGGAGATGATGATCAGAAAGTCAGACTGCGACAAGGCAAAAGAATATGCGCAGAAAGTAAAGGAACAGCTGATGCTTGAGATTGAAGACTTTGAGCTATAGCGTTTGTAAGATGGGGGGATGAGAGATCATATGGATAGAGCATCACAAAATAAAAGTGAGATTAGGATACTCGTGGTAGATGATGTTGAGGTAAATCTGATCATTCTCGAGGAAATTATCAAAAACATGGGATATCAGGCACTGGTGGCGCAGAGTGTGAAGGAAGCATTGAAGGTGATCGAGAACAGTGATGTTCTGCCAAGATTGATCTTGTCGGATATTTCCATGCCTGAGACCGATGGGTTTACGTTTTGTTCCATGTTGAAAAATGATCCGTATACAAAGGACATTCCGGTGATCTTTATCTCGGCGATGGATACAGCCTCGGATCTCAGCAAGGGATTTGCGCTTGGTGCAGTTGACTATATTCCAAAGCCATTTGACCAGACGGAAGTGGAGATGCGTATTTCCACGCACCTTAAGATCTATACCATGCAGAGAGATCTGGAAGAAAATAACAGGCAGCTGAATCTCGTGGTGGCGCGTCAGATGGAGAAACTCAGGATAGAGCAGAAAAATATTATGACAGCGCTTGCAAGACTTGTGGAGAGCCGGGAGAACGTGTCAGACTCGCATTACAAAAACATATTGTACAACAGCCGCATTCTCGCTGAGGGAATGCAGCTTTACCCCAAATTTGAAGATGAAGTGACAGATGATTTTATTGACACGATTGAGTCCAGTGCCGGGCTTCATGATATTGGTAAGCTCATGATACCGGATTATATCCTGCTTAAAAATGCTCCGTTGGACGAGGAGGAGCGCAAGATCATGTGCACCCATGCAGAGCTTGGCGCAAAGACGCTGATGGATATCTATGAGGGTGTGGAGACAAATGATTTTATCGATATGGCGATTGATATTGCATGGCACCATCACGAGTGTTGGGATGGATCCGGGTATCCCAAGGGTTTAAAAGGAAATGAAATACCACTTCCGGCCCGTATCGTAAAGGTTGTGGATGTGTTTGATGCCATGATCAGCGAGCGCCGTTACAAAAAGCCCATTCCGCTTGACCAGACGCTTACATATATGCAGGAGAAGGCAGGAACGATATTCGATCCGGATATTATCCGCGTGTTCATGCGCATTTACCGAAACTTCAAGGGAATCTGAATAAAATGACAGTTTAGTAAAAATATACCATTCATAAAACTTTTCACTCCGTTAATACTAGGATTAAGATAAGCGATAAAAAGCTTGTCTTTGAAGATAGATTTGTTATAGAGAGCAAAAATGATTAACGGAGGTAAAAAATTATGGCATCACAGAGTAGATCAAACAGAGTAGAAGTTCCAGAGGCAAAGGCAGCAATGGACCGTTTTAAGACAGAGGTAGCATCAGAGCTTGGTGTAAACTTAAAGGAAGGTTACAACGGTGATCTCACATCACGCGAGGCAGGAAGCATCGGTGGCGAGATGGTCAGGAGAATGGTTAAGAGCTATGAGGAGTCTTTAAACAAATAAGACACAGCCAAAAGACAGAATGGGATGCGGTTTTGATACTGCATCCCGTTTTTCTTGTTTTTTTCATTCTTTTAAAAATTTTCCTTTTATTTTTGGAAAGCCTATGCTATAATTGTAAAATGACTGTAACTGTTTGATGAATAGTTACAAAGGACAGTGTACGAACTGTATACTGAAACAGATAAAATATAAAAATATATTCATGTCAGGCATGATTGCATGATATGCATTGCATGATATGCAAGGAGGAAATGAAACAAATGAGTTTACAGGTAGAAAAGTTAGATGGAAATATGGCTAAGCTTACGATAGAAGCGTCAGCTGAGGATTTTGAGCAGGCGATTGAGAAGGCTTATCAGAAGAACAAGAACAAGCTGAGCATTCCGGGATTTCGCAAGGGCAAGGTGCCTCGCAAGATGGTAGAACAAATGTATGGAAAAGAGATCTTTTATGAGGATGCCGCTAATATTGTCATTCCGTCTGCTTATGCGAAGGCTGTGGACGAGTGCACGGAGGAGATTGTGTCACAGCCCACGATTGATATTGTACAGGCAGAGGCAGGAAAACCCTTTATATTTACGGCAGAAGTAGCGTTAAAGCCAGAGGTAACACTTGGAAAGTATAAGGGCATCGAGGTTGAAAAGGCAGATACAGCTGTTACAGACGAGGAGATCGATACAGCGATTGACAGAGAGAGAGAGAACAATGCAAGGACAATTTCTGTCGAGGACAGGGCTGTCAAGGATGGTGATATGACAGTAATCGATTACGAGGGCTTTGTTGACGGGGAGACTTTTGAAGGCGGTAAGGGTGAGAATTACCCTCTGACCATTGGATCCAATACATTTATCCCAGGATTTGAGGAGCAGTTGATCGGTGCTGAGCTTGACAAGGAAGTGGAAGTAAATGTGACATTTCCCGAGGATTATCAGGCATCTGAGCTTGCGGGAAAGCCGGCTGTATTCAAGTGCACGGTCAAGGAGATCAAGGAGAAGGAGCTGCCAGAGCTTGATGATGAGTTTGCAAGTGAGGTGTCTGAGTTTGATACTTTAGAAGAGTACAGGGAAGATGTAAAGAAGAATCTGACCGAGAAGAAGGAAGAGGAAGCAAAGGCTGCGAAGGAAGAGAAAGTGCTTGAGGCAATCATTGCAGATGCACAGATGGATATTCCAGAGGCGATGCTCTCGACACAGCAGCGCTCAATGGCTGATGAATTTGCACAGAGAATCCAGATGCAGGGTATCTCAATCGACCAGTATTTCCAGTTTACAGGTCTCACAAGAGCGGCATTCTTAGAGCAGCTGAAGCCACAGGCAGAGCAGAGAATCAAGACCAGACTAGTGCTTGAGGCAGTTGCAAAGGCTGAGAACATAGAGGCAAGTGAGGAAGAATACACAGCTGAGATCAAGAAGATGGCAGAGGCTTACCAGATGGAGGAGGATAAGCTTACAGAGATGATTGGCGAGTATGAACAGAAGTCAATCAAGGAAGATATCCGTGTTAAGAAAGCATTGGATTTCGCAGTGGAGAATGCAGCAGAAAAATAGAATACAATATGTTACTGTTCGGCATGGATTTTTATCTGTTAGGAACTGTTCAGAAATTACTTGTGACAAGGACGCCGTATAAATGTCCAGCT
>CAMWLV010000179.1 GCA_947175175.1 uncultured Lachnospiraceae bacterium | reverse complement strand
ACGGATTTGCAGATTTTTAACGGATTTTATTTTTCGGAATTTATTTCAATCCCATTTGTCCTAAATTCAATACTTCCAAGCCCGCACTCAAACATTGCTGTTCCCAGAACCAAACCATTCTTGTATGACTTTTTCGAGGCAAAGCTTTTTAATCTGTTATCATTTATTTTGACACTGCCCACTGCACAGGAAACGTCATAGTTAAAATCGCTCTCTTTATTATCCAGCTGAAAACTACAGCTTCCAACACCGCAGTTCACCCTTATATCCCCGTTTACTCTCCCCTTGTAAACGCTCGAACCCACACCGCATTCAACGTTCAGTCTGCCCGCTGTGACACCTTTCATCTTTGCCTTTCCAGCTCCGATCTCTACATTGAGATTATCTGAAACTGACAGATGCGCCGCTTTCCATTTACCCGCACCGATTTCCACTTCCATCTTATCACAAGAGATGGGAACTGCATCCAGATACATGGAACCTGCACCAATCTCCAAAGCGGCATGTTCCAATGACAGATTTGCTGGAAGATACAGCGTAATCTCTGTCTCATCCTGACCAAATATGGGCAAATGTATCACTCCATCCACTTTGTAAGTGATGACAAGTTTTCCAGCCCTTAGCTCGCAGGTGTATCTGTCATCCTGCAGATTCCTAGCCTCCACCCGAATTTGCCCGTTAGTTGACTCTTCTGTCCTCACAGTCGCAGCCGCAATCCGCAGATTGAGTTTCTTTACATCATTTACCTCAAACGTATTTACACGCATCTTTTTTTCCATATTTGACCTCCTCATTCTATACATAATAAATCTCAATATATCCAAAATTTGTCTCACCCTTCAGATGCAATACTGCATTGCTGGTTCCCACTGCCTTCCCATGTTCGTTGATATTGCCAAAACAGTGCTCAAGCTCATTCTGCACCTTCCACTCCTTTGGAATATAGAGAATCGTCTCCCCAAAGTTGTTGTCAATCTTCACAAACGCAGTATCGCCCTGAATAATGGCATTGTCAAAATAGATTGTCATACTCCCAAAATTATTCTCCAGATACGCCTTGCAAAAGTTATCTGAATTAATATACCGAATTGCTGATCCAAAATTATTCTCACAGCGGATCTGTTCACCGCTGCACTGTTCGCTGCTGCTTCCAATCCCCCTGCTGCCGTCACTGTTCCATTCAAATTCAATTTTTCGCTTTTTTTTTCCTTTCCCCCCAAACAGCAGGGAAAGTCCGATGCTAAGCAGCAACGCCGCTGCCAAAACCGTCCATGGCGTCAACGCCTCAATTCCCAACGGCTTATCATAGATAATGCATAAAAATGCCACGGCACACATCATTTCATAAAAATTTCTGTGTCGGACACCGTCCGCAGCCATCCAGAGCAAAAACACAGTCGCCAGAATGGAGAATACGCCCACGTCCGGCAATATGCCCAGCTTGCTGATAACGACGATCATCGCCATCGCAATAAAAAAGATACCCCAAAATATTTTTCGTTTTTTCATCGATGCAACCTCTTTTCCTCCAATTTACTGATCAAGGGTTTATAGTAATACCGCGAAACGTAGACCTGCTTGTGAGTGTCGGTAAACGCCACCACGCTCGATGCCGTCAGGTTTCGGTTGATAGAATAAATATGGTTTGTATTCAAAATCGTCGACTTTGACACTCTCATAAAAAATCCCGGAAGAATATCCTCTAATTCGTAGAGCTTATACTTGATCTGATATGCCTCCGACCTTGTGTGAGCGCTGATACCTTTTTCGTCCGTCTCAAAAAACAAAATCTCATCCAGCATAAGATAATACTCTGTATTTCCTTTGTAAAAGACAAATCTCTGCGCCGCCCCAGCGGTCTCGCTCACCGCCCTTTGAATTGCAGAGATCTCCTTCGTCAGCCTTCGACAGCGGATCAGTACCTCATCCTCTTCCAAAGCTTCCTCAATCTCAATTTTTATTTTCATAAATATACCCCTTGTGTACTCCAGCACGTGTACCAATCAAAAATATGAAAATGACCTTCTTCCACCCTTCCACCAAAGGACTTTTATCATATCACCGAACTTTCCTCTAGCATAATAAAACGAACCACCAATGTAAATAGCTTTACATTAAGTGGTTCGTTTTTCGCTCTAAGAGGTTAAAAAACTAAGTTTTTAGAAGAACGCCAAGGACAGGCGTTCTTCACACAAAAATGTTTCAGACATTATCAGGAATTCTACTAATAACCTTTTTGTTAATCAAGATCATAAAAAGTGATGATACGCAAAATGACATTGTTTCCGCAACCGGAAATGCCCACCATACTGCATGAAGCCCTCCGAGCTTTGCAAGGAGAAATGCAACTGGCAGCAGTACCACAAGCTGTCTGGCAACGGATACGACAAGGCTGTACACCCCGTTTCCAAGTGCCTGAAATACAGAACCTGCTATAATGCAGAACCATGCAATCAGGAAATGCACTCCGATAATACGCAGCGCAGGCACACCAATGGCAAGCATCTCCTCAGACGCCTCAAACATGCCAAGCAGCACTGCCGGGATTGTCTCAAATACAATAAACCCGAGAGAAAGCAGCAAAAATGCATACACAAGACTGCACTTGATCGCCTTGATCACCCTGCTCCTCTTCCCTGCACCGTAATTAAATGCCACAATCGGTATCAATCCGTTGTTCAGTCCAAATACCGGCATAAAGAAAAAGCTCTGCAGCTTGAAATAAACACCAAATATGGCAGTCGCCGTCGACGAAAATGTGATCAGTATCTTATTCATTCCATACGTCATGACCGAACCGATCGCCTGCATGATAATGGACGGAACGCCGACTTTATAGATATTGCCAATCGTACTTACATCTGGCTTAAAGCCCTTTACAGAGAGGGTAATCTCTTTATTTACCCTGATATTGAAAATCAGTCCGAGCGTCCCTCCCACAATCTGTCCTATGACTGTCGCGATCGCCGCACCTGCCACGCCAAGTTTAGGCATTCCCAAAAGTCCGAAAATCAGTATCGGATCGAGAATAATATTCGTGACAGCACCGACAGCCTGTGTAATCATGGAATACAACGTCTTTCCGGTAGACTGCAGCAGCTTTTCAAAGATCAGCTGCGCATACAGTCCAAAAGAACATACACACACAATCGTCAGATATTGCACACCCAGTGTCAGAATCTCCGGATCTGCATCTTTTATCTGGCTTGCGTAAAAAGGTCTGACTCCGACGATTCCTACGATCACAAATACAAGATAGCTCATGACCGCTAAAAAAATACCGTTCATGGCAGTCTTACTCACCTGTTTCATATTTTTCTCACCAAGCTGTTTGGAGAGAAGGGAATTGACACCTACACCTGTACCTGTGCCGAGTGCGATCAAAAGTGTCTGCAAGGGAAATGCGAGCGATACCGCAGTCAATGCGTTCTCACTCAGTTTTGCCACAAAAATACTGTCCACGATATTGTAAAGCGCCTGAACCAGCATAGAGACCATCATTGGCAGTGACATATTTAAAAGTAACTTATTGACAGGCATAACGCCCATTTTGTTTTCCTGCGTCTCTGCGCCTACTTTAGTACTCATTTGTTCTCCTCCGTTTTTATCTTATAAACAACATTATAATCTATCGAAATCGAGTATGGAACTGATACGCCCCTGTGCATAAAAAACAAGCCCATATCTGCCACTCAGCGACAGATATGACCCTGCTTTGCATGATATTGATTATTTATTTGCCCAATCAAATCTTTGTATCCACAAAAATTGTATAGATCGCCTTGATCGCTGTCTCAAAATCCTCGTTTGCAACTCCGATAATAACATTTTGTTCACTCGAACCCTGATCGATCATTCTGACATTAATATTTGCGTGCGCCAATGCGGCGAAGATTCTGCCCACTGTACCTCTCTGTGACTTCATGCAGCGTCCCACGACAGCTATCAGTGCAAGGTCTGATTGAATCTCAATATGATCGGGATTTACTGCCTTGTTTATACCTGAAAGGATATTCTGCTCCTTATCGACAAACTCAGACTGATGAACCATCACATTCAGTGTATCAATCCCCGACGGCATATGTTCAAAGGAAATGTCATACTCCTCAAACACCTGAAGTACCTTTCTGCCAAAACCGATCTCTGCATTCATCATGTCCTTCTCAATATTGATGGAAGCAAAGCCCTTCTTACCCGCAATGCCTGTGATCGTATATTTTGCCTTCTTACATGTATTGCCAACAATCCAAGTTCCCTCGTCCTCGGGCTGATTTGTGTTTCTGATATTGATTGGAATCCCTTCTTTTCTTACAGGGAATATGGCATCCTCGTGAAGAACGTTAAATCCCATATAAGAAAGCTCCCTCAGCTCACCGTAGGTAATGATATCAATCCCCTCAGGATTGTCAATAATGCGCGGATCTGCAATCAAAATACCAGACACGTCAGTCCAGTTCTCATACACATCAGCCTGTATCGCTTTCGCCACGATGGAACCTGTGATGTCAGAACCTCCTCTTGAAAATGTCACGACCATTCCGTTCTCCACTGCGCCGTAAAATCCCGGAATAACCGCTCTCTCCACACCCTCAAGTCTCTTCGACAAAAGTTCCTGTGTCACATCAGCATCAAATGACCCATCCTCATGAAAACGGACTGCCTCCGCCGGATCGACAAACTCATAACCGAGATAGTTTGCCATGATGATACCATTCAAATATTCACCGCGGCTGGCTGCATAATTTGAGCCTGCCTTTCTCTTGAAATTATCAATAATCCTGTCAAATTCTGACGAAAGATCAAGGTCAAGCTTCAAACCGTCGATAATCTCCTGATACCGCTTCTCAATCTGAGCCATCTCTGCATTAAAATTATGGTCTCTCTCTGCCAGTGCATAACATGCATAGAGCATATCCGTAACCTTTGTATCCTTGTCAAACCGTTTTCCTGGCGCTGACGGAACAACAAACTTTCTGTCATCATCCGCATGAATGATATTTCCAACCTTCACAAACTGCTCCGCGCTCGCCAGTGAGCTTCCGCCAAATTTAACTACCTTCTTACTCATTTCACACAATCCCTTTCCCGAAAACAAAGTATAATATAACTATTCATTACCTTCATAGCTGCTGTCATCAAGCCATTCAAAGACCACTTCGTGGATATCAGAACCCTATTCCGCTGCTTGATGCTATCTGCATTTTTGCAGGGTCTGTGCGACAAACGCACAGACCTATCCTAAACAGTAACGATATATCACATTGCACGTCTTTAGAAACTGTTCAAAATAACCTATGCATTCTGATCTATCTATTTCTGAACAGTTCCTTATATATTCATATTCAAAAAACACAACCAGTGTTACGTTATTCGTATCTGTTAATCCACTCTGATCATTGACAATATGCTGTCAAATTGAACTGCCTTATCTTTATACTCCGCTTCCGTCATCTCTTCCGTAACAAATCCGCACTCGCCGTCAGCTACATTTGTATACATCTCGACTTCACCAAATACATCTTTGATCTGCATCTCATCAGTCAAAGGCACGCGCACAAAAAACCTCCTAACCGCACTGTCAATTGGGGAAATCTCAAGTTTCTGATTCTCCCACTTGATATCAAGGTGCTTGCCGATATGTCTAGAACAGTCAAGTACATCTGCCACAACCGCACTCGCTGTCGCAAGCTTTCCTGCTCCCTTGCCGTAGTACATCGTCTCACCACCCATATTACAGTTTACAAGAATGGCATTAAATACACCTTTGACTGCATAAAGAGGATTTTCCGGTTTTACGATAAACGGAGCTACAAATGCGTAATACTTATCACCTTTCTTGATGCTCTTTGCAAAAAGCTTGATCGTCGCCCCCATTTTCTTCGCATATGAAAAATCAACATCTGTGATCGCTGTTATCCCCTCTGTGGTAATATCTTCAAAATTCACCTTTTTACCATATGCAAGTGAGGTGAGGATTGCAATCTTCCTGCACGCATCAAATCCCAATATATCTGCGTCTGGATTTTTTTCCGCATAACCCTTTTCCTGTGCCCTCGCCAATACATCCTTAAATGCAAGTCCTTCTGTCTCCATCTTGGTCAGTATATAGTTGGTCGTGCCATTCAGAATGCCTGTAATCGAAAGGATTTCCTCCTGTGCAAGTGATGTCCGGAGTGGTCTGATGATTGGAATACCTCCGCCGACACTCGCCTCAAACATATAACTGCACTTGTGCTCCTTTGCAATCTGTATCAGCTCCGGACCATGCTTCTCCACAAGTTCTTTGTTGGAGGTACATACGCTCTTACCACTCTCCAGCGCACGCCTTGTAAACTCATATGCCGGGTGTTCCCCACCCATTGTCTCACATACGACCGCTATCTCTGCATCATTGATGATTGTATCAACATCATGAACCAGCACCTCTTGCACGGGATCACCCTCAAACTCTCTCAAATCAAGCACATACTTAACCTGTATCTCATTGCCGAGCTTGTTGGTGATGACTTCCTTATTTTTTTTAAGGACCTCATACACACCACTTCCAACTGTTCCGTATCCTAATATAGCTACCTTTGTCATTTTTCCTTGACCTCCTACGTCATTCTATTTATTCTCTTCCAAGAACCTTTACATTATGCACTCCGCTTATTTCCTCCATCTCGGACACCATCTCGGACATATCACTAGATGCATCTAGGATTTGAATACTAAGCGACAACGATGCGATTCCATTAATCGGTATCGTCTGGTGTATCGTCAGTATATTGGCATGAAAATCCGCCACCACCTTCAACACATCCGACAAAAGTCCTGGCTCATCATCCATCCTGCACGCCAGTGTAAGCGTCTTTCCTTGCGTAGAATCATGAAATGGAAAAATGTCCTCTTTGTACTTATAATAAGAACTTCTGCTTATACCCACATGCTCAACTGCTTCCTGTACTGATGACACTTTCTGTGTCTCCAAAAGTCTGTTTACCTCAACTACTTTTAACAATACCTCTGGTAAAGCCCTCTTTTTCACAACATAATAAGCTGTTGCCTCTTCCATCTGCCATCTGCTCCTCGTTCTATTGTTCTTTCAGCAAAGACATTTGTACGCCACTGCAATACATATTATCATAACGCACAAAAAAGTGCAACCCGTTTGTTGCACTTTTTCTAAAACATATTTTAATACTTTTCTTCACTCTTCTTTTTCGTTCTCATCTTTTTTTTCAGTTCCTTCTTTTCTTCTGATTTTCAAAAATGGTCCTACTATAGATCCTATTCCTGCTGCTCCAAATACTGCACTAGAGATTGCACCTGCATTTTCAGGAACATTTACTACAATTTGATACGATATAAATAAACATCCTATTCCTAAAATAAACGCAAATATCACACCTAAAAAGCCGTCTCTTGACTCTGTAGCAATCATCTTACGCTCCATAAATTGCCTGTGTTCTGATTGTTTTTCTGCCATCGCTAAAATTCTCTCTGCAGATCCTGGCAATATGTCCTCATATCCTTTTATAATATTTGGTGGAGGTAATGGACCACTAAACTCACTGACTACTTGTCTCATTTCTCGACGTATTATTTCTACTTCTCTACTTTGTGCTTCCAACTCCCCATCTGAATGCTTTTCTTCATCAGTGTTTTGCTTTAAAATTTCTGCATTCTCTTCTGATGGCATTTCCGACATTTTCCCAGTCTCCTCTTAACGCCTTATAGTCAACATTTTTATCATCATATATATTTGGCCATACTCTTATACTATACAAAGATATGTTAAAAAAGTTTTGTACAAATTTTTTACTTATTTTTCTTATCATTGTAGTGCCCCCTTTGCATACAACGACTCCTTATGCAAATATCTACATAAATATTATATGAAATATGCCAAAAATAATCTATGGTAAATATATCCGATTATTTGTAAAAATAACGGAAAGTATCTGCATTCTATACTTTCCGTTATTTTACTAAAAATGAGACATCGGGGACTCGAACCCCGGACAACTTGATTAAAAGTCAAGTGCTCTACCACCTGAGCTAATATCCCATATTGATTAAACTGTTTAACAAGATTGATTAGTGACACCAGCATTGTATGACAAAACTGGGCTAGCTGGATTCGAACCAGCGAATGCAGGGATCAAAACCCTGTGCCTTACCGCTTGGCGATAGCCCAAAAAGGTGGATACTGGGATTCGAACCCAGGGCCTTCAGAGCCACAATCTGACGCGCTAGCCAACTGCGCTATACCCACCATATATGAGATAAGGCAAGCTCAATCTCAAACGTGCTCGAAGGGATTCGAACCCCCGACCCACGGCTTAGAAGGCCGTTGCT
>CAMWLV010000178.1 GCA_947175175.1 uncultured Lachnospiraceae bacterium | reverse complement strand
CTACAGTCGAATAATCTTCCCTTCCTCCCTGTCATAAAAATACAGTGAATAGGAGAGAATTTCCTCCGCGCTCACTTGTGTATCATTGATTTCCCTGATCATACTTTTGATCTCCCTGCTCTCCTCATCATGCTCTGCTGGCAGAAGCAATAATTCATGTATGGAGGACGGAATAATATAGAAACTACTGTCAATCGCATCCGCAAAATCCTGGATCAGATTGGGATACAGCATACAAGCCGCCCCCTCCACCCTGCTCTTATTGCTGAGTACATACATGGGAATACTGTCTGAAAGTTTTGATATATAGTCATCATCGTCAAATTCCTCCCCGTCTTCTGTCTTCATGATTTCATACAAAACATCTGTCATGTTCTTGATCTCATACTCCTGAAGAAGCTGTGTATTCTCCTTTGCTGCCTGATACAGCTCCTCCACTGATATATCCCACAATTTCAAATGTACATTATGGATCAGTATTGACGCTGTACCAAGGTCTTCCTGTGATACCAGACATTGAAAGACAATCGACAGATCCAGGAACTCAATGTGCGGAATGTCCTCTAAAAGCACCCTGTTTTTCTCTGTGTTGACAAGCTTATAAACGATGCTCTGCTTCACGCTCTCATAATTCAGAAAACTCCGCATATCTATGCTCTGGTTCACTTTGTTTCGATTGTAAGTATCCATCACATCATTGACGACATTGATCAGCGTCACCCTGCCGTTTGTATACTCTTCATAGTAATTGTTCAGATATATGGTCGGTGAAATATTGCTGTCGTCCTGCATCACTGTAAGCCCTCTCAGCACGACACCATTGTTTTTCCTGACATCGTTAAGCCTCACTCGATAACTGTCACCTGTCCTCTTCTCCACTTCATCTCTCACGAACGTTGTAAAACTTGTAAATTCCATTAATATTTATACTCCTTTTTATTAACTCTATTGATACAACCCCTCCTCTGCCGCCGTCTTTTTTACAACACAAAAAGACAACAAGAAAAATGCAAAATATAACGCCTTTTTCTCATTGTCTTATTTTTTCAGCTCAATATACAATAATGGATTATACCCTTGACAGATACTCACCTGTTCTGGTGTCAATCTTGATGACATCATTTGTCTCTACGAATAAAGGAACTGCCACCGTTGCACCTGTCTCAACTGTAGCCGGCTTTGTCGCACCGGTAGCCGTATCTCCCTTGAAGCCTGGCTCCGTGTCTGTGATTGTAAGCTCCACAAACAGTGGCGGCTCAATCGCAAATACATTGCCGTTGTGTGAGCATACCTTAACCATCTCGTTCTCCTTCACAAACTTGAGCGCGTCGCCCACCTTGTCCGCATTGAGACCGATCTGTTCGTAGTTCTCTGTATCCATAAAATAGAATAAATCGCCGTCTGCATATAAGTACTGCATCTCTTTCCTGTCAATACGCGCCTGCGGGCACTTCTCAGTCGGTCTGAAAGTCTTCTCCACAACGCCGCCGCTGATAATGTTCTTGAGCTTCGTCCTGACAAAAGCTGCTCCCTTACCAGGCTTTACATGCTGGAACTCAATGATCTGATAGATGCTGTTCTCATACTCTATCGTAATACCGTTTCTGAAATCTCCTGCTGATATCATAAAAACTATTCCTCCTAATATTCACTTTTCACGTTTACAATCCGTTAACCATTTTATAACAAAATGAGCAATATTTCAACTATTATTTTTGACATTTCGCCAGGATAAAATCAATCGCCATCAGATACCCGTCCAATCCCTGCCCGTAAATCTGGTGGTCACACACTTCTTTTGTGACAGAAACGTGCCGAAATTCCTCTCTCTGCATGATGTCTGAGATATGTATTTCCACCTTGGGAACTGTGATACTCGCAAGCGCGTCCCGGATTGCATACGAATAGTGCGTAAATGCGCCTGGATTGATGACAATGCCCTCAGTGCCGTCAAAATATGCTTCCTGTATCCTGTCAATGATGGCTCCCTCATGGTTGGATTGAAAGCAGTCAATTTCACAGCCTGACTCCTTTGCCTTATTTTGTATCATGTCCATCAGATACTTATAATCCTGTGTTCCATAAATCCCTTTTTCCCTGATTCCAAGGAAATTCAGATTCGGTCCGTTTATCACCAAAATTTTCATTACTCCGTTATCCTTTCCTTAAAAATTCTCTCTTTTCACAAATATGATCCCATTACTTTTTTCGAAATTCCCTGAATATTTTATCCTTGTTTATCTGAAAGTTGTCATTACAAACAGCAGCATTTTTCTATAATTTCCGACGCCGCCTCTGGCTGCCTCAGCTCGTCCACATTTACTATGACCAAAGCACCTTCCTCATACAAAGGTCCTCTCTCCGCGATCATTTCCTCAATCCGATTCATAGGATTCTCACACTGCAGAAGGGGTCTGGTTGTATCGCCCTTAATTCTGTTATAGATCGTTTGGGGACTTGCCTTCAGATAGACAACCCTGCCAAGCTCAGACAAAAGCTGTCTGTTCTCTGCCCGCAAAGGCATTCCGCCGCCTGTCGAGATGACCAGATGTTCTCTTTTTTCATCAATCAATTGCTTTAATAGAGTTGTCTCCATATCCCGAAATGCCTGCTCACCGTCTGCGGCAAAAATTTCATTGATGCTCCTGTGCTGCTGTTCCACAATCATCTCATCCGTATCTACAAAAGTATAATCTTTTAACTTTGCGACATGTCTTCCCACGGTTGTCTTGCCGCACCCCATATAGCCTGTCAAAATAATATTTTCCATTAAAATCTCCTATATCATCAACCATCTGTAAAGTTTTAGGATTCTCCCTACGGCACTTTCTGCTGCCGTCTCTACCTTAGCTTTTCGCACAGCCTTTGATATGCCTTATCCGTGATTTCCTTTGTCACCTTGCAGCCATTCCATATTTCAAAGGCATCAACGCCTTGATATAGAAGCATCTTAAGCCCATTGTACGCCATACCGCCGTTATCCTTGACAAGCTTCATAAACTTTGTCTCCCAGGGTGTGTAAATCAGGTCATAACCATATTTCACATAATGGTAAAAATCACCGTCATCGATGACCACATCGTCCACATTTGGCGCAAGACCAACACTGGTACACTGTATCACAACATATCTGTTCTCTGCCCCTGTCAAGAGCTCCTTGTAGTCGGAAAGCGCCATCGCCGTCACGCAGTCTTTTCCATATCTGCCAAGTTTGCTGTTGACCTCCGCCGCCACAGCATCGGCTTTCGCCGCACTGCGGTTTAACAGATACACTTTCTTTGCACTATTTGCGCACATAAAAGTAACTGCGCGCCCCACACCGCCCACACCGAGTATGATGACTTCCTCTTTGTTGAGCGATATACCATCCTCATCCATCGCACGCCAAAGTCCGCTGATATCTGTATTGTAACCGATAAATCCTTCTCTGTCCGCACGTCCGTCTCGCACAAGTGTATTTACTGCCCCCAGCTCATCTGCACGCACATCAACTTCAGTCAAGAACGGGATCACGGCATTTTTATATGGCACAGTGACATTCATGCCCTGGATATTTAACCCGTAAGCTCCTTTTAGGGCTGCCTCAAGCTGTCCGTCCGCCACATGGAATGGCACATACACCAGATCGATGCCAAGCGCATCCGCAAATGTACCATGTATGAGCGGCGACAAAGTGTGCTCCACCGGATTTCCTATGATTCCATAAACTTTTGTTTTCCCATTAATCTGCATCATCAGTTCCCCCATTTGTTTCATACGATACTTTTTCAATTCTTGCCAAATTGTTATTTCTTCCTCACAGATCTATGATAACCAATCAGCACGATTTTTTCAAGATAGCGCTTTAAGACAATCTGTATCTCCTCCCTGGGGTGAATCGGCTTTACCAGAATGGAGTAAATCCCAGCCTTGTTTGCCCCCCACACATCCGTAAAAATCTGATCTCCCACAAACAGTGTATTTTTCTCATCTGTTCCCATGTTTTTCATGGCTTCCCGATACTTATTCGGATTGGGCTTTCCTGCCTTGTAAATATAAGGAGCATCCACTGCGTCACAGAACATCTTCACGCGCGGTTCCTTGTTGTTGGAAAGCATCGTGACCTTATAGCCTATATTTTTCAGGCGTTTGAACAGGGCAACCGCACGCTCATCCGCCGGAAGTCCATGTGGTACCAGAGTATTATCAATATCAAATATAATACCTCTATAACCTTGTTTGAATTTCTTTTCGAAATCAATCATATACGTCGAATCAAGATACTCATTTGGATAAAAACATTGCAGCATCAAAAAAATCCTCCATATTGTATACGCATCTTTTCCTCTACTCGTCGCTCGAGTACATATTGGAAAAAGCTTTTGTCACAAATTCGCCGCTTCAAGCAGAAGCCGCGTGTAGTCGGTTGACGGATTTTCGTAAACTTCCTCAACCTTTCCCTGTTCTATGATTTCCCCACTTTTCATAATGATCACCCTGTCGCACATCTGGTATACGACACGCAGGTCATGTGAGATGAAAAGTATGGAAATCCCAAGCTCCTTGTGAAGCTTAAGCATAAGTCTGATAATCTGCGCCTGTATCGTCACATCAAGCGCTGACACAGGTTCGTCCGCGATCAGGAAATCCGTGTCGCACAAAAGCGCTGCCGCAATCGCAACGCGCTGTCTCTGTCCACCGGAAAGCTCTGTGGGATAATGCTCTTTCAGCTTCACATCAAGTCCCACCCGTTCAAGCATATTGTCAACTTTTTTGACTCTCTCCTCCTTTAACAACCTGTCCTTTCCCTTGTTCATGCGAAGCGGCTCCTCCAATATCCATCCGATTTTCTTGGAAGGATTAAGAGAACCATATGGATCCTGAAAGACCATCTGCGGATTCGGGCAGTCAAGCTCAATCTCCCCATCGTACTGCTTCTGCATGCCGAGAATCGCCTTTGCAAGCGATGTCTTCCCACACCCGCTCTCGCCAACAAGTCCCAGTACTTCTCCCTTTTTCATATCAAAACTCACATTTTTCAAGACATGCTGCAAATTTTTTCCCGACTTCCCTCGGAAACGGTTTATCAGGTTTTGTTTATTTTTGTAATATACATTTAAGTTGCTTACATTTAGTATATTTTCCATTTTAACCTCCATACTGACACACAAAAAGCCTAACAACAAATTCCAGTGAAAATTCATACTTCGTCCAATTCTGTGCACTATTTTCAATATTTTATTAAGAATATTTTAGATGGCAGCCGCAATATTCTTTCCGTACAATCGGCTTCTCGTGTTTCTATCCTGCGCCAGTCATTTGATAAAGGAAAATATACCCCATCCTTTGAACATTTTCCCATATCCCATCTACTATTCGGTTTTTGATTAAACTGTAACCAATCAACAACATATTGCAGATACTTTTTTGCCAATTTATATTCGGCTATTAATTCAATGCTTCCCAAGTACATACTTGCTTGTATTCCAAGCTGTTCTTTTAACCAATACTTTTAAAATTTTTCATTTCATCCTCTAATACTTCAGCAAAGCCTTGAATCGGGTCTGCAAGTGCTTCCGCATATTCGAGGGTTTGTTTATTATTCTTATACTCTAACGGAGCTTTGCGAACCTGCAAAGCAGTTTTAAGTACATCAGGAACTGGACACAGGTTGTTTTCCAAAGCCCACTGAGCAGCAGTTTTCGCAATGATCTTTCCAGTGCGCAGGGTGTACAGGCATCGCGCAATATCCAGCATCCAACCAAATGAATATAGGCTGGGTTCCGTCTTCTGTACATATTTTCTTATTGTTTCATAATGATGTTTTATATCGGCATACAGATCACTGAAATCCGGCGCATTCAACCTGCTGCGAATATCGCAGCCGTACAATAAAATACCGCTTTCGATCAGCTCTGCCATACCAAAACTGTCAAACATATATGTATCAGTAATTCTCTCACCGCTGGTCCCCCAATAGACCACTCGGTCGGAGGATCTCGATATAAAAGCATCCAGCGTCAGCATTCCGCCCTCAAATGATCGATAATATGGATTGCCCGGTTCTTTTTCAAGCATTGTTTGGCGAAGTTTTACAAGCGTTTGTGCCTGTTCTTCAGATATCTGCTTGTTCGTCAAGACAAGAATGTCTATATCACTCCACCCCAGCCTGAAATCATTCAACACTGAGGAACCATACAAATAAATTGACAACTCACAGTCTGACAAAATACTGCTAATCTCATGGATCATCTTATTTATGGTCTTCTGGCGTTCGTAGCGTTCAGAGCCGGCGGGGTGAAGGATGTATTTCTGATTCAGATATCCCATAGCTTCAACAAGGGCATCTTCGATAAATCCATACTTTTCATAAAGCGCTCTCGGCGCAATACCTTTCTCGTCATCAGCACGAAAAGTGCAGACTGAAATCTCCCTGGTTCTATCCAAATTTCGGAGAGCTTCGTCCATAAGCATTGAAGCAACACCGCGGCGGCGGTAATCAGGAGATACGCCAAGGCAGCAAATCATACTATGCCCCCTGGAGAAAAGCATTACGCCTGCAATCGCGTCGCCGGCCTTTACACAGATGGCCTGCCGCTTACCCATGAACTTGAGAACGGTAGCTTTGTGCTCGTCCAGCTTCTGCTGAGTCTCCAGACCGGGAAAGTTCCATTTGATTTGTTTCACAAGCTCCATCCAGTTTTCAATATCTTCAGGCATACCGTAAAATAGCTGCATAATCTTCCTCCTTTATCCTAATGATCCAATGTTTTCTGAACTCATAACTACTCAAAGCCAGCAGTACTTATGTGCCGCTGTTTTACTACATCTATTTTTTCGTTTTATTTCTGAACCTCTTTATAACATACACCGCAATCCTTTTAGACCGGAATTTAAGCTGATGTACCCCATAAATATAAAATGTATTCGCTTTTAGTTTCTAATCCTAATGTTATATCATTCCATTTGGGCGGGATAACATTTACTGCTTTGACTACTGGGTCATATAGAATATTTACATTTTTATTCATTTCGTCCAATTTTGATTTCATCCATGCTATATCATCAGCAGAAGCTGGTAAGTTAATGCGATTTTTATATATTTCAGTCCAATAATCATAAAAATTTTCATCTGATTCCAAAAATTTCAAAGCCTCTGTTATAAAATCATCTAAAGATACAAATTCATTTTTAGGAGCTACAACAATCAAAATATTCTGTTCTGAAACATCAACATTAAAACAAAGATTTCCAAAATCAATTGCAATCATGAAATCAAATCACCTCATCAAAATTCCGATTTATCTATTTACTATCGGAGAGATAATCGGTTTTCCATCTCTATCCAACAGCGTTGTCATTCCTCCTGCATATCCACTTGCATGGAACACATAATTCACACCAGTCTCTTTATCCACCCAGATTTCCATGACATTCATTGTTCCTTGTGAATAAACTTTCTCAAATCTTATATTCTTAGCCATTTCATTTGCCTCCATAATTTTCAATCCGTCGTCCAGAATGTTCGTTCTGCAGACTCGCTACGCATCTAATTTGATTCGGTCAATTCCTAAGATATTACGAGAAGAGATATACATAAAATCATTTTCAATATATGTATGCCCTGATAACTTTAGCGGAGTACTGATTCCTTTTATTTTTTCTAATGTATCTTTATTCCAAAGGGCAATCTCTGAGCAAGGGTATGAAACTGTCGCTAGCATATCCCCGCATATCCCTGCACAAACAAACATTTTCTTATGCGCTTTTTTCGCAGAAGCTTGGATTTCAAAGCTTTTTATGTTGATTTTGCAAAGCTTTCCATCATGGCTTGCGGCATACAATGTTTCCCCATCGATATATAAGCTGCCGATGTTTTTCTTTCCCAGAACAAGATTTTTTTCAATAGAAAGAGTAGATTTATCCAATAACAGCACGTTCCCATCCACGGTTCCAGAGAGCAAGTTTTGATCATAAACTTTAATGCTCCACATACTGCTTTCGGAAACAGTAAACTTTTTTGCCTGATACGACTGTTTGTCAAGGGTAATCATTTTTCCATTCCGAATGCAGCAATAAATGGTCTCCTCATCAATCGCCATCCCGCATATATCAGAGCTTAAATCATTGCCTAATTGCCATTTGCCAATCAGCTCATAATTCCTTTGATTCAACACATAAAGAGTGCAAAAATCATAAATATAAATGTGTTCATTATCTGCAATCAGTTTTCTTGACAATCCTTCTTTCTCAAAAACTGTTCTTTGAAGAATAATATCATGGGAATGTTTATCGATTTTAAGCAAATCTTTCCCGCACATGCAGTCAATGCACTGCTCTGTAATATGGAAACCTGTAACGATTCCACCCAACTCCACCATATGTTCCATAAATTCACCTCATAACATTGGAAT
>CAMWLV010000177.1 GCA_947175175.1 uncultured Lachnospiraceae bacterium | reverse complement strand
AGATACATTGCTCCTGTTCGGCTTAACTTAATGACATTGGGGAGTGAACAGTAACGTGCTATGTGTATGGTACGCTTCAAAATTCTGCACTTTTTACCACAATTTGAGAAAATACAGGCACAAAGAAAACCCTTGAAAATACTGGACTTTCAAGGGTTTCGCTAATTTCCTTATTCTGTTTGAAATTATCGTTTTGAGAACTGTGGTGCACGGCGGGCTGCCTTCAAGCCGTACTTCTTTCTCTCCTTCATACGAGGATCACGGGTCAGGAAACCTTCCTTCTTGAGCACTGGTCTGTAATCAGAATCTGCCTGCAATAAAGCCCTGGAGATACCATGTCTGATCGCACCCGCCTGTCCTGTATAACCGCCACCCTTTACGTTTACAAGTACATCAAACTTGTCAACAGTATCTGTAGCTGCCAAAGGCTGGCGAACGATAACCTTCAGTGTCTCTAACCCGAAATAGTCATCAATCCCTCTCTTGTTAATCGTTATGTTGCCTGTACCCGGTGTCAGATATACCCTGGCGATTGATTTCTTTCTTCTACCTGTTCCATAATATCTTGAAGCATTTGCTGCTTTTGCCATTTTCATTTCCTCCTTTATCTATACACTGATTAAAATGTCAATGTCTCAGGCTTCTGAGCTGCATGCTTATGCTCAGATCCTGCATATACGAAGAGTTTCTTGTACATTTCACGTCCCAAAGGTCCCTTGGGAAGCATACCCTTGACTGCATGCTCGATCACCTCTTCCGGCTTCTTGTTCAACTTCTCTCTCAAGGTCGCTGACTTCATACCGCCAACATACTCTGAGTGATGATAATAAACTTTCTGATCAAGCTTCTTGCCTGTCACTGCGATCTTCTCAGCGTTGATGATGATCACATAATCACCTGTATCAATATGAGGAGTAAAAATAGGCTTTTTCTTTCCTCTCAATACGCTTGCAACCTCTGATGCCAAGCGTCCTAATGTCATGCCAGTAGCGTCTACTACATACCATTTTCTATCAATTGTAGCTGGGCTAGCCATAAATGTTTTCATTATGTTACCTCCATATACTTAGCCTGTCGGCTCTCCTTTGATGGTTATTCCTGTCTAAATCCTTTGATGCGGAATGTCCGGACCGCACCTTGCAGACTCACAAGTCACCTAGATACCCGGGCTGACACCTCTGCACATATCGGGGCTATGATATTGTACAATCACATGTCGCCACATTGAATTATTATATTATACGGTTCCTGGTGTGTCAAGACCTAAATTGTCAAATTTATCCCCTAAATTTCTTATCCCGTCGTATTGCCCAACACATTTTCTTCCATAAACTCATATTTTACCAGAGTCAGTCCGCATGCTGGTGCTGTTGGTCCTGCTTTTGTGCGGTCACAGGCTTTTAAAATTTCCACCATTTCTTCCGGAGCCATATTGCCTCTCCCCACTTCCATCAATGAACCTGCTATTATGCGAACCATATTGTACAAAAACCCTGAACCTGTTACCTGTATAGTAATCAAATCCCTCGACTTTTCTACATTGATATCATAAATCGTCCTCACTGTCGTCTCCGCTGTCGTATTTACACTGCAAAAACTCTTAAAATCATGCTCTCCTGCCAAATAATCTGCCGCTCTCTGCATTGACACTACATCAAGCGGCACATAGGTGAAATGCGAATATAGTCTGTATATTGGCATTGGAAATGCACTGTTTAAAATCTTATATTCATATGTTTTCCTGCTCTCCTGCCGTCTTGGGTGAAAGTCCTGCGCCACCTCCCGTGATGCCTGGATTCGGATATCCTCCGGAAGCCTTTGGTTTAATGCATATGAAAATTTGTCAGCAGGCATCCTCGCTTGTGTGTCAAACACCGCTATATTTCCAAGTGCATGCACACCTGTGTCCGTTCTCGACGCCCCAATCACCCTTATATCTTCCTTCAAAAGGGTGCTCAGCGTTTCATTGAGCACAGACTCAATCGTTGTCACATTTGGCTGAAGCTGCCATCCATGATAATTCGTGCCATCATAGGCAACGGTTAGCATTATCCGTTTCATGAAATATTGTCTCCCAATCTTTTATACCATATCGTTGACATTAGAAACGATTCTATTTAACACATCAATTGAATAAATTCCTTTCTGCAATCGTCCTCTTTACTGGTGAACATTTATCATAAGATCATACTGCCCAACAACACTGGCATCAGTTTTCCTGCTGCAATTCCGCCCACAAGATAGACAATCACGATCATATATGCAATATAATCCCTCTTTTCATAATGAAGCGGCTTCATCTTGGTGCGGTGGTCTCCTCCCCTGTAACAGCGAGCCTCCATCGCCATGGCAAGATCATTGGCACGCCGAAATGCCGATATAAAAAGCGGCACCAGCAAAGGTACCAGACTTTTCGCTTTTTTGATCAGATTCCCACTGTCAAAGTCCGCACACCTCGCAAGCTGCGCTTTCATGATTTTATCTGTCTCCTCCATTAAAATAGGAATAAATCTGAGTGCGATCGACATCATCATGGCAATCTCATGCACTGGCACCTTCATCTTATTCAATGGTCGCAGCATCTTCTCGAGACCGTCTGTCAGCTGATTCGGCGTTGTCGTGAGTGTCATCACTGATGAACCAATAATCAGAAAACCTAACCGTATCGACAACAATATCGCAAGTTTTAGCCCTTCCTGCGTGATCGTGAGCTTCCAAATATGCACAATTGGTTCTCCAGGCGTCAGAAACAAATTAAATATGACTGTTATCGACAGCAAAAAAACAATCGATTTCATTCCCCTTACCATGAACTTAAAGGGAACCTTTGACAACTTTATCACCACCGCAAGAAACAATGCTGCCACCAGATATCCCCAGAATCCGTCAAATACAAACAGGGAGATGATAAAAAGAATCGTTGTCCCAAGCTTCACCCTGGGATCAAGCCTATGTATTACGGAATCCGCCTGATAATATTGTCCTAACGTGATATCCCTAAGCATAATCCGCCACCTATCTTTCCTTTCGCACTGCAACAAGCCTCGTAAAATAGCTTTTTATTTCTTCCCTTGCTTCCTCGATCGTAGTAATTTCATCACTGACGCTATAACCACGATCCCGCAAATCTTTCATGATGTACGTCACCTGCGGCGCCGCAAGACCGATCTCTTCAAGCTCCTGATAATGTCTGAACACTTCCTTCGGCACATCATCATACATCACACTGCCTTTATTCATAACAATAATCCTGTCAACATATTTCGCTACATCATCCATACTGTGCGATACCAAAAGAACGGTAATCCCCGTTTCCCTTTTTAATTTGGAAATCTGATCGAGAATCTCGTCCCGCCCTTTGGGATCCAGTCCCGCTGTCGGCTCATCCAATATCAGCACCTCCGGCTTCATGGCAAGCACTCCCGCAATAGCAACACGTCTTTTTTGCCCACCTGAGAGATCAAATGGTGACTGATAAAAATAATCATCCTCAAGCCCTACAAGCTTTAACGCCTCATATGCGCGCAGTTCAATTTCCTTTTTTGACAAGCCAAGATTTTTCGGACCAAAGCATACATCTGCAAAAACATCTGTCTCAAAAAGCTGGTGCTCCGGATACTGAAACACAAGCCCAACCTTGCTGCGCAGCTTTTTTTTATCAAAATCCTCCGCGTCAATATCTTCTCCATTAAAATAAATATTTCCCGAGGTTGCCTTCATCAGTCCATTGAGATGCTGAACCAGAGTGGACTTGCCAGATCCTGTGTGACCGATCAGTCCGATAAACTGTCCGTCAGGTATCACCAAACTTATATTGTCCAAAGCCCTCACCGCCATAGCAGTATCCTCTCCATATATGTGACTTACTTTATCCAATATGATAGGCATATCCGTCCACCTTCTCCTTTATTCATTACAAAATTCTTCTATCCAACCTCCCCGATGCATCGAGCGAATGCTTCCACAAATTCCTGATTGGTGAGCACTCCCTTTGGCATAGGAAATCCTTCCTTTTTCAATTCATGCGCCAACAACGTCACTTGTGGCACATCAAGCCTGAGTTCTTTTAACCGTTCCACCTCAGAAAACACCTCCCTCGGTGTACCTTGGAGTGTAATCTGTCCTTTATCCATCACATAGACTTTATCCGCATAGATTACTTCTTCCATATAGTGTGTAATCAGTATCACAGTAATATGCTCTACATCATTCAACGCCCTGACTGCGCGTATCACTTCCTTGCGTCCCTTGGGATCCAGCATTGCCGTCGGCTCGTCAAGGACAATGCACTTTGGATGCATGGCAATCACACCTGCTATAGAAACCCTCTGTTTCTGTCCGCCAGAGAGTTTATTCGGCGAGAACTTTCGAAACTGGTACATTCCCACCGCCTTCAGGCTTTCCTCGACACGCTCCCAAATCTCCTTAGTTGGCACGCCCATATTTTCAGGACCAAATCCCACATCCTCCTCAACGATCTGACCAATTATCTGATTATCAGGATTCTGAAAGACCATTCCTGCTGTCTGCCGGATATCCCACACAGCCTCATCATCCTTGGTATCTTTTCCATCTACCCATACCGTTCCCTCTGTGGGATACAAGATTGCATTCAGGTGTTTTGCCAGCGTTGACTTTCCAGAACCATTATGCCCTAATATCGCCACAAAGTCACCCTGATTAATATTGAGACTGACATCATCCACAGCTGTGGTTATTCCCTCTACATTTCCTTCCTCATCACGCCGTATATACTCATAAACCAAATCTTTGACTTTGATTATTCCCATATCCGCCTCCGTATAACTGCGAAGAACGCTGTCCTTTGCGTTCTTCTTGATTGAAGAGAATTTCTTAATCTGTGTCCTTTGCAGACTTAAAAATTTTCTTCACACTGTCATCCTGAACCTGTTGCTGCATAAACGCCTGATAAAGTTTCCTTCGCTGCAGTACATCTTTATGCTCTTTGTCTAACTCAATCTGTCTTTTAATTGTCTCTGCAAGCCATATCGCCCGTATCTTTTCAAGAATTTCGTACTCTTTGCTATTGGAAGTTCCTGTCATCTTGTCCGTATACTCTTTTCCATAGAGCTGTGTCTGTTGCTGACGCCTCTTATTGCTCTTGTATTCCGCATCCCACTTCTGTATTTTTTCCCGCTCTTTCTCTTTCTCCTTCTGCTTTTTGTAGCTTGCTTTTGCTGTGGCTGTGCTGGCATAAACCTTAGCAGGTCTTACATTGACTGTTTTCGCGCCAAATTGATTTACATTTGAATCATTTTTTTTAGCAGCATTTACACCTGCAAAGTTTGCTGCAGAAGGATTACCATACATTGTATTCATCGCGGCACTGCAGAATGGATTGTTGTAATACATATTGGTATTCCTATTCATTGCCTGATTTGCTGCAGTATTGACCGCCGCATTCGACGGGGGAATGTTGTTTGGATTATTCATCAAATACTCATATGCACTCTGTACCTTGATGTAATATTCCTTTGTATCCATATCCGGATTCGCGTCGGGGTGATATAGCTTTGCCTTATACCGATATGCCCTCTTAATCTGTTCCTCCGCAGCATCCTCGCGAATCCCCAGATAATAACACGCCTCTTTTCTTGTCATATCTCATATTCCTCCGAAAAAACTGTTAAAATAATTTGCTATTTCCAAACAGTTTCTGTGTACCGACTGGTTCCCACTACTTCGCTTGACGCCTAAATAATAACGCTCCCAAAATATGGGAGCGCCAAAAATACAATTTTCTGTTATACCAGTTCCAGTACTACCTGCATAGCACCATCGCCCTTACGCTGACCGATCTTGATGATTCTGGTATATCCACCATTACGTCCGACATACTTTGGTGCAATTTCATCAAATAATTTTGCCACAAGATCAAGCTCCTTTGTATTCCTCTTCTTTCCAGCATTCTTTGTAGGAACTTCCTTGACTGTATATAATACCTTGAGCATCTGATGTCTCGCATGAAGCCTTGAAGGCAGATCTTTCTTGATTTCCTTCTCTACTTCGTCATAGATCGTAACCTTCTTACCATCCTTCTCCTCTTTCACTCTCTTGCCATCTTTATCTTTTCTGGCAACCTTAGCTGTAACCTTAACCATCTCATAGTTGTCCTTTTCCTTTACAGCTAATGCAATAAGACCTTCTACAATCTTCTGTACTTCCTTTGCTCTTGCCTCCGTTGTGATGATTCTGCCATTCTTGCTGGCAATCAACGATGTAACCTGGCCTCTTAATAATGCCTTTCTCTGATTCGATGTTCTTCCGAGTTTTCTATAACCTGCCATAATTGGCTCCTTTCATTGTGAGGACACATCACCTGCAAAATGCAGTAACACACTGCCATTATGTAGGCTACCCTCATTGGTGGAACAAATGACAACGCCCTTTGGACTTACTTATCAAATGTTGATTAATATATTCCATCTTTGAGCACAAACGCGAACACTTTGGAATTACCGCATCTGCGTATTTGTTCAGCCTGCATCTTCATCCGCAAAATAAGTAATCACCCTGGTCAGTCTTCAATCGGATTCAGCTGTAAACCTAACTCCTTTAACTTAGCCAATACCTCGTCCAAGGACTTACGTCCCAAATTGCGGACCTTCATCATATCCTCCGATGTCCGGTTCGTCAACTCCTCGACTGTATTGATTCCTGCCCTCTTCAGGCAGTTGTAAGAACGAACTGATAACTCAAGCTCGTCAATGCTCATCTCAAGCACTTTCTCCTTCTCATCATCCTCCTTCTCGATCATAACTTCCGCGTTCTTCGCGTTCTCAGAGAGATTGATGAAAAGTTTTAAATGCTCACTCAATACTTTAGCTGCCAAACTGACCGCCTCATCTGGTGCTAAAGTCGCATCTGTGTATACATCCAATGTCAATTTATCATAGTCAGTAATCTGACCTACACGGGTATTTTCTACGGTAACATTTACCCTCTCTACAGGAGTGTATATAGAATCCACTGCTATGACACCGATTGGCAAATCCTCGCTCTTATTTTTGTCTGCGCTGATATAGCCTCTACCCTTCGTAATGATTATCTCCATGTAAAGCTTACTGTCTTTACCACCATTCAACGTAGCAATAACCTGATCCGGATTCATGATCTCAATATCCTGATCAACTTGAATGTCGGACGCCCTGACAACACCTTCACCTTCGAAATCAATAATTGCCTTTTTCACTTCATCCGTCTCGCAGCTATTTTTGATTGCCAGACTTTTGAGATTCATGATGATTTCTGTCACATCTTCCTTCACTCCTGGAATCGAACTGAATTCATGTAGAACACCATCAATCTTAACCTGACTTACAGCTGCACCAGGTAGGGAAGCAAGCATAATTCTTCTAAGAGAATTACCCAGTGTAATTCCGTATCCTCTCTCCAAAGGCTCCACTATAAATCTACCATACTTTTTGTCTTCAGAGATTTCTGCCACTTCAATATTTGGACTGTCAAAATCAAATGCCAACACTGTAAATACCCTCCTTTTTATGGACGTGTTAATAAGTGCAACAATAGAAAGTACACTTATGCGTACTTCCTACTGTCAAATTCTTATCTCTGCCTATATGCGAATTACTTAGAATATAACTCGACAATAAGCATTTCATCTACAGGGACATCAATAACCTCTCTTGAAGGAAGCTCTTTGATTGTACCCTTGAAATTCTCCTGGTCAACATCCATCCATTCAGGAACTAGTCTGCCGTTTGTTGCCTCAGCAATATCTTTGTATCTCTGCATGCTTTTGGACTTCTCTCTGATTTCAATGACATCTCCGACACTGATTAAGTATGAAGGTATATTAACACACTTTCCATTTACTAACACATGCTTATGGCCAACAACCTGTCTTGCCTCTCTTCTTGTTCTGGCAAATCCCATGCGAAAGATAACATTATCAAGTCTTCTTTCAAGAAGAACCATAAGATTCTCACCAGTCATACCCTTCATTCTGTCAGCCTTCTCATAGTAGTTGCGGAAAGGTTTCTCAAGAACACCGTAGATGAACTTTGCTTTCTGCTTCTCTCTGAGCTGTAAACCATACTCGCTCATCTTCTTGCCAGCTCTTGGAGATTTTCTTTTAGACTTCTTATCATATCCCAAAAATACAGGATCTAAATCAAGAGATCTGCATCTTTTAAGTACAGGAACTCTATTTACTGCCATGTTTTTATCCTCCTAAATTTGTGCGCACTAAACGCATTCGGTTTGGCGCATACATGCCACTTTCATTCTAATATTCCAAACAATACGCACTAAACTCTGCGTCGCTTTGGCGGGCGACATCCGTTATGCGGAACTGGTGTAACATCCTTAATGCTGGTTACTTCAAGACCGCACTCTTGGAGTGAACGAATCGCTGCAGCTCTTCCTGAACCAGGTCCCTTAA
>CAMWLV010000176.1 GCA_947175175.1 uncultured Lachnospiraceae bacterium | reverse complement strand
GAACAGTAAAATGTAATAGGGTGAATAATTATGGCAAAAAGACCAGTACCACAATATGACTTTAAGGCTTTTGGGGCGGCAATCAAGGCGGCACGGACAGGACGCAAGGAGAGCCGAAAAGAGGTATGCGACGAAATGTATATATCCCCCCGCTACCTTGCGAATATTGAGAATAAGGGGCAGCACCCCAGCCTGCAAATCTTTTTTGAGCTTATGCTGCGCTATAACATATCCGTAGATCAGTTCCTTTTGAAGCAGCCCGCCGGGAAGAATACCCAGCGGCGGCAGCTTGACGCGCTGCTGGACGACATGAGCGACAAGGGAATACGGATAGTTACCGCCACGGCGCGGGAGATTTCAGAGGTTGAAAAAGAGGGCGAATAGCCACTGTCCGGCTAAATTACATAGGGATTTAGGAAGCGTTGCAATTCTTTTCGGTTGCAGCGTTTTTCTTTTGTATAAGTCCGTCAAATTGGACGTTTTCGGTGTTGTAGGTAGTAGGAGAAACTTTTATAGCAAGCATAGGAAAGGGGTACCCTTTCCGTATTTCTTCCCGCCCGCGCCTGCGGCTTGTCGGTCAGAAATTGCTTGTTGGGAAGTGTCCCAAACCCTCTAAGAGAACGGAAAGGAGCGTCAGAGCATGGACGGACGGAAAAGAACGGTACAGGTCAAATTCAGAGTGACGGAAGCGGAACGGGATTTAATTCTTGAAAAAATGAAACTCGTACCCACAAGCAACATGGCGGCGTATCTGCGCAAGATCGCCATTGACGGGTACATTATCCAAGTAGACCACACGGACATAAAGGCAATGACAGCAGAGATACAGAAAATCGGGGTCAATGTCAATCAGATTGCACGTCGCGTAAACGCAACGGGGAACGCCTACAAAGAGGATATAGAGGAAATTAAGGGGGTGCTTGCGGAAATATGGCGGTTACAAAGATTAAGCCTATTAAAAGCACTCTAAGCCAAGCCCTTGACTATATCGAAAACCCGGATAAGACGGACGGGAAAATGCTGGTGTCCTCTTTCGGGTGCAGCTATGAAACGGCAGATATTGAGTTTGGCTATACCCTCTCGCAAGCGCGGGATAAGGGGAACAATTTAGCCTTTCACATGATACAGTCCTTTGCGCCGGGGGAAGTGGACTATCAGAAAGCCCATGAGATCGGGCGGCAGCTTGCCGACGCTGTTACCAAAGGACAGCATGAGTATGTATTGACAACACATATTGACAAGGGGCATATCCATAACCACATCATATTTTGTGCGGTCAACTTCGTAGATCATCACAAGTACGTTTCCAACAAGCGGACATATTACGGCATACGGAACATGAGTGACAAGCTGTGCCGGGATAACGGGCTTTCCGTTGTCGTTCCCGGCAAGGGCAGCAAGGGAAAGAGCTATGCGGAGTATCAAGCAGAGAAAACGGGTACAAGCTGGAAAGGCAAGCTAAAGACAGCCGTTGACGCACTTATTCCCCAAGTGTCCGACTTTGAGGAATTGTTGCAGCGGTTACAGGCGGCGGGCTATGAGATCAAGCCGGGGAAATATATCTCATGCCGCGCACCGGGGCAGGAACGGTTTACCCGCCTAAAAACCCTCGGCGCAGATTATACAGAGGAAGCCATAAGGGAACGGATAGCGGGCAAGCGCACCCGTGCCGCCAAAGCTCCAAAGGCAGAACGCAAGGGCGTTAATCTTCTCATTGATATTGAAAACAGTATCAAGGCGCAGCGAAGCCGGGGCTATGAACAGTGGGCGAAAATCCACAATCTGAAACAGGCGGCAAAGACTATGAACTTCCTTACCGAAAATAAGATTGAACAGTACGCCGATCTGCTCACCCGGATAGAGGAAATCACGGCGGCAAGCGAACAGGCAGGGGACAGCTTAAAGGACGTGGAAAAGCGTCTTTCCGATATGGCGGTGCTTATCAAGAATGTCACTATCTACCAAAAGACAAAGCCCCTCTATGAAGCCTACCGTAAAGCTCGGAATAATGAGAAGTACCGGGCAGACCATGAGCGCGGTATTATTCTCCATGAAGCGGCAGCAAAGGCACTAAAGGCGGCACAGATCAGCGGGAAGCTCCCCAGCGTCCCCGTGCTGCAAGCAGAGTATGAAAAGCTGCAAGGGCAGAAAGAAGCCCTTTACGCCGACTATGGGAAGCTGAAAAAACAGGTCGCGGAGTACGACGTTATCAAACGGAACATAGACAGCATTTTACAGGCAGAGAAGCAGCCGGAACGGGAAAGACAGACAGAGCGCGGATAATGTCCTAAATCTATTGCATTTTGTGCTTTGAAATCATATAATAGGAACTGGCAATTCAGAAATATACAAATCGGAATTCTGATAAGACACTTTTTATAGCATTTATTAACTGTTATATCTTATCTCCAAAAAGTCCGCAAACCCTTGAAAATGCTAAATTTATAGCAAGTGAGTTTGCCCTTAGACTTTCCCTTGTGTTATATCCTTTTCCCTCGTGTTACGAACCCTCATAAGGGCAAAAATAAGGGAAAGAAAAACCTGTAACAAATTATAACATGAAATGAACAGGACAGGAAGAACTGATTGAAATGCTTTCTTTATTTTTCTAAAACACAAAAAGGAAAGGACAGATAAGAAATGAATTTTATTTATGCAGCGTATAATGTATGCCATAACTGTATTGATGTAACCACTTTTGACGGATATATTTTACGGATAGATTGCAGCAAAGCTGAAGAAGGATTAAAAACAACGCCATGTTCCGAATGTTCCTTAAATGCTTTGGCAATAGATAATCCCCTTGAATACGCAAAGTTATATCTTGAGGGCGGTATGCAGATATGGGTGGATGCGGAAGATTCATTAGAAGTGTGGTAACATATTTTTCTTTGCACAGAGGACTGGTCAAAATATAAACCAGTTCTCTCTTTATTTGTAAACAGAAGAATGTTTAATGTCTGTTTTCTGCTTAAATGGTCCATTTTCTGCAACAGATATTGATAATCTTTGCGAAATTGTTTACATTGTCTCCATTAATAGAAAAATTACTGACAGATATACATATTGATAAGGACATAGACTGATTTGTGCAGTTAAATCAATCTTTTGTCATTTCAATCCCCACCATTTTAACTGTTTTTCTTTAGTCTGTAAGGAGAATCGCTATGCTATTATAACCAACATAGTTCAATGAATACGAAAGGAGCAGGATATGGAAATATATATTAAAGACTTAAAATTTTCTCCGTCAATAAAAGCAGCCCTGTCATCGACTTTGAAAATCACCAAAGTTTCAGAACTTGAAGGGCTCAATTATCTGACATTTGCAAATAAATGTCCCAAAGGTTGTAATGCTATCGCTATTGCTAATGAGCTGAACGCATTAGGATACCTGTACCCACCAGAGAATGAAGTATCTGTTAGTGATGTTCCCATGTCAAAACGGTTACAAAATGTCCTTATTCGGAATAACATACTATACCTCTCACAATTATCCATACATCCCAGAGAGGAAATATTGCAGTTCCGCAATTTGGGCGAAAACACAATGCCGGAACTTGACAGCATATGTGATAAATACGGCATCCAAATACGATCCTTAGCTTCTATCAAAGAGGAGTTCAGCAACTGCCATTTCCCTGCAAGGTTACGTACCCTGTTTTTTCAGAATGGCATATTCAGCATAGATAATCTGCAACACAAAACAGCCTATGATTTAAACGAAATATGTGAACATGATTATGTCCTGACTATGAAAACGTACTATACATTAAAGAAAAATGGAGTTGTGTTTGATGATTGGGAGGATAAGTATTTATTTGAGGTTTTATCGCAGAAAAACTCTGCTTTAATATGGAGAGAATACGACCTTGCTACAATGTCACAGTTATTGGATTGCAATGAGGCACAGTTTAAAGAAATATGCTCTGCATTTCCTAAATTGTCAGAAACAATAAAGACCTTATCGCCAAGCATCCAATCATAAATATCTTTACAATATATCTATGCACATATCTATTGTCAATTTTGGGGGATAACAGCCCCATTTTATTTTCTTAAAATTACAGACCTTGACATTGTGGGTGATACACCAATGGAGGAAATGGACTATGCGGATATACTGAAATGTTTGCCGGAAGAAAAGCGGAAGGAACATTTAGATTTTTAAAAGTTACACTCCGTCCTTCTGTCGGGATAAAAATTGGAAACGCCGATTGCCCACAGTTTCCCTTCCCCATATAAATTTTCCAATGCCATGTATGCGCTATAGTAGTCATTAAATGACTGGTATAACAGTACTAAATCTGCTTGTGTCAGGTAAGAAATAAAAAAATCTCTTTTTTAACGAGCCACAAGCAAATGTGCCTATGGCTCATATTTTACCATTACTTTCCGCAAATCGGAACAGGTTTTTATCAATTATGTCTAATACCTCTTCATTGATGACGCCTTTCCAGAACATGGATTTTGCGATGCTTTGATGCAGCAGGCGTGGGAACAGTATTTCCTTTTGAAATTGCCATAAGTTGTGAACTCCCTGCCGCACTCAACGGATGGTTAAAGGCACATCCGTCTGATATAGCTGCAGATTATGTCTGCAGCCGCCTCCTCGCCCACCGATGCATCAATGCACAGTTCATAGCTGTGGGGATTGCCCCACTCCTGCCCGGAAACGCTTTTATAGTATGCGCTCCTTGCGGCATCCGACCTTGCGATGCTCTTTTTCGCAGCTTCCGGACTGTCCCCGTACATCTCCATTACCTTTTTCTCACGGTAGTCTTTCGGGGCATAGATAAAGATACGGACCACATTTGGATAATTACGCAGTACATAGTCAGCCGAACGTCCTATGATGACACAGGAACCCGCATCCGCAATATGGCAGATGGCTTTTTCCTGTGCTGCAACAGCGCGTTTCACGGGATCAGCTGTGAGGTACAGTTCCCTCATAACTGCATTTTCATCGGAATTAAGATTGGAAATAAATTCCTGAGCCAGTCCGCTTTCCCGGGCGGCTACTGCCACCAACTCTTTATAATAGCAGGGAATATCCAGTTTCTCTGCCACCATCTGCCCAATCCGCTTTCCGGCAGAGCCATGTTCCCTGGCAATCGTGATGATCGCTCCCCGGCGGGATGGCCGGATTGCTGCCACAGCCGGATCCTGTGCTTCCTTCTCCCTTCCTAACTCCTTCCATACACGGACCATAACTGTCGCCGTGACCGCAATAGCCAGCACATCAGCAATCGGCGCAGCCCAGAAAATGCCGGTAACGCCTATAGCAGCGGGAATCAGCAGGGAAAAAACAATCAGCAGCACATCACGCAGGACGGATAGCGGCGCAGCAGCTTTTGCCTTGCCAATGGACTGCAGGAAAATAGCGCAGACCTTTTGGGCACAGGTGACAAGGATCAGCGAAAGATAAATCCGCAGGCAGAGTACGGCAAACTCAAAATAAACAGGATCATCTGCCGATCCAAACATCCGTATAAACACACCGGGAACGGCTTCGAACAAAACCATACAGACCAGTCCCACAATGACCGTCCACTTTATCATCAGCTTTAACAGTTCCCGCACGCGGCCATAGTTTTTCGCGCCATAATTATACCCCACAATCGGCTGTGCGCCTGCGGCAATCCCGATAGCAACATTGAGTACGATCTGAAAAAGCTTCATAATGACCACAAACGCTGCCAGCGGAATATCTGCACCGTAAGCGGAACGAGCCCCGTACTTCACCAGCAGTATATTATTGACTACTGTGATGACTACGATGGAAAGCTGGGTCAAAAGGCTGGAAGTCCCCAAAGCCATTACCGGTTTTAGAAGCGCCATGCTCGGCCTGAAACTGCCGATGCCCACTCGGAATGTCTTAGGATGCCTCAAATAAGCTGCGCAGATCAGGAAACTGACAAACTGCCCAAGGATGGTAGCCCACGCCGCACCCTTGATTCCCATGTCAAGTGCAAAGATGGCAACCGGATCGCCGATGATATTGATGACTGCGCCGGTAAGCATAGCCACCATGGCGTATTTGGGGCTGCCGTCCGCCCGGATAATAGAGGCAAGTGTATTCTGTGTCATGGCAAGAGGCATCATTGCAAAGATGATCACACCGTAATCGTGTGCCATCTGAATATTGGCGTCCGTTGCTCCAATCATACGCAGCAGGCCGTCCCCGCACAGATAGGCAATGGCAATCACCACTACACCTGAAAGAAATGAGCCAAGGACTGCACTGCCAACGCTCCTGTGGATGTCCTTCGTTTCCCCGCGTCCCAAAGAGACGCTTAAGGATGCTGCCGCACCATCGCCAAACAACAGGCTCAACCCCCATCCCACTACTGTGATTGGAAAGATAACGCCGGTAGCGGCATTGCCCAGATACCCTACGCCATTGCCCACAAAAATCTGGTCTACAATGTTATAGAGACATGAAATGATAAGGGAGCAGATGCAGGGGATTGCAAACTGCCGAAGCAGCTTTCCTACTCTTTCCGTGCCAAGATAATTACTGTTTTCCATAATTCGATTCTCCTTTTTTGCGCAAAAAAAACGACACTTGCTGCACCCGTACCGTAATCAGATTTACGCGCAGTGCGCCACATGTGTCGTTGATTATGCATTATTTAATTTCCAGATAATATTATACGTTTTCCCTCCCTCAAATGCAAAGGACATTTTTCACCAAAAGACACGGCATACAACTTATCAAAAATGCACAAATCCTTATACAATGCTGGTACGCCCCTGCATAATACGCTACATGGCATCCTGCTTTGTCCGCTGCCCGATATTCTTCCCGTTCAGCTGCTTATATGTCAGCGCAATGACAACAACAGAAATCAAAAATGTCAAAACATCGGACGCCGGCATGGAGTACAGGACCCCATCCAGGCCAAAAAATCTCGGCAGGAGGAGCGCAAACCCAACACCGAATATAATCTCCCTTACCATGGAAAGCATGGTGGACGCAGCCGCCTTCCCCATAGCCTGCAGGAAGATAAACGCCGCCTTATTCACACAGGCAAACACCACCATGCAAAGGTAGACCCGGAATGCCCGGACTGCAAACTCCGTATAATACACGCTTTCATTAGCCGCGCCAAAAATGCCAATCAGCACAGCCGGGAAAAATTCTACAATGACAAACGCCAGGATGCCAACCGAGGCCTCAGCAGCCAGCAGTTTTGTAAACAGTTCTTTCACCCTTTTCCCTGCCCCGGCACCCATGTTATACCCGACGATGGGGATACAGCCTGCGGCCATGCCCACCACAATGGATATCACAATCTGGAAGAACTTCATCACAATCCCCACCACCGCCATGGGAATCTGTGCATACTGTTCCTGCCCGAACACCACATCCATTGCGCCATACCGCCGGATCATGTTATTGATGGCAGCCATTGCCGCCACAAGGGATACCTGTGACAGGAAGCTGCAGATTCCCAGCATGAGCGTCCTGCCCATAATATCCCATTTCAGCTTAAAATCATCTCTGTGAAGTTTTACGGTCTTCGTATGGGCAAGGTACCACACTGCCAAGACAGCCGTCACCACCTGACCAATCACTGTCGCTACGGCAGCGCCCATCATCCCCCACCGGAACACAAAAATGAATACCGGGTCCAGTATTATGTTCACTGCTGCCCCTGCGAGCGTGGAGGCCATGGCGAATTTCGGGCTGCCATCCGCACGGATGACCGGGTTCATCGCCTGCCCGAACATATAAAACGGAATGCCAAGGGTTATCCAGAAGAAATATTCTTCCGAATGACGGAATGTCTCTTCATTCACAGTACCCCCAAACATGGCAATAATCCGACTGCTGAATGTGAGATAGACCACGCACAGCATAAGGCTGAAAATCAATGTGACCAGTATGGAATTCCCCATACTCCTGCCCGCATCCTGCGTCCTGCCTTGTCCCATGCTCAAGCTCACAAACGCACAGCAGCCATCGCCCACCATCACCGCAAGGGCAAGGGCAATCACTGTCAGCGGGAATACCACCGTATTTGCCGCATTCCCATAGGAACCGAGATAAGAGGCATTCGCGATGAATATCTGGTCTACAATATTGTACAGTGCGCCCACGAGGAGTGAAATGATACAGGGAACCGCATATCTCCCCATCAGCCGGGAAACCGGCTCTTCCACTAAAAATACATTGTTTTTTGTTTCCATGTTTGTCTCCTTTCATGAAAAAAGCGCATAACCCTGGCTGCTGGATTTACGCCGAAGGCTACACGCTGAACACACATAACAGATTGCTTACAAACAATAGAATCCACACTTCGTGAAGCTTCTATTGTCAAGAACAAAAAACGTATGGCCAATAACTGGATTTACGCAGTTTAAGCCACACGTTGTTTTATATTATACGCTTTCATTCAGAAAATTCAAAGGCGTTTTTGCACAAAGCTTTGTGGAATATATTTGTATAATATGTACCAATCGTCAGCGGTATCATTTTCCCTGATTATAAGCAGAATCAGACCGGTTTCCTGACCACGCAGTGCGGCCGCAGTCCTTTCTTTATCATGTCGCAAATCCTGCATACTGTGTCATGTACAGTTCATAAT
>CAMWLV010000175.1 GCA_947175175.1 uncultured Lachnospiraceae bacterium | reverse complement strand
TATATATATTCTACAATAACATACGATTTTGGAGGAACAACAATGGAGCGGTCAGTCCCAATCGAAACAGATGCAGGTGTTATCAGGAAACGCGATGGCATTTTTCTTGATCGAGTACAGGATGATGGATATCATATGATTTTTTCGGGGGAGATCAACAAGACAGTGGTTTCCAATAACAGGAGTGGGAAAGAATGGCTTCCCTATACACTGACCTTTCAAGGAGTGCTGGCCAGTTTTTCCTGTGAACTGGACACTTACGAAAATCTAGGAGATGTCAGTTACCATGAGAGCAGCGATTTTGACTTGATCGAAGAGAGCGCATGGCTGCAGTCGCTTCCTGTGAGAAAGGATTATGACAAAGGCAGTTACAGGCATTATCGCCTTGTTACGTATGATACAGTTTATAATATCATCGCGAAGAATTATGAATTATTGATTGATATGGATTCGACAGAGCTGACGAATGAACAGAGGGCAGAGGATTTAATAAAGAGATTGGGGTTTCATTTTGACTCGATTTCCAAAGATGAGATCCGTAAGCTGATCGAGCGGGAAATAGAGAATTTTCAGGAAGGAAGCTCAGAGTATATCAGGCTGCTATGTGGATATTTGTATTGTATTGGCGATATTACGGATGTGCCGCTGCTTGAAAAAGCAAAGTATGGCATCAACATGGATGTTGGTTTTATGATTGATGGAGAATGGATTGACAGCCTGAAAAATGGAGGACAAAAAACGGAATCTGTCAATTCGCGGGAGGATATCACAAAGTTATTTGTCGCTTATTATGAAAATTTTGAGGCAGACGATGACGAGTGATTGTTTCGTGTAAAAATGGAGAAAGGAAAGCGTATAAGACAATGATATTTGAGACACATGCCCATTATGATGACGAGGCATTTGATGACGACAGAGATACATTATTATTGTCCATGCAGGAGAATGGAATAGGATTGATCGTAAATGTGGGCGCAAGCCTAAAGAGCACAACGGCGAGTATCAGGCTTGCAGAAAAGTATCCCTTTGTGTATGCGGCTGCAGGCGTGCACCCAAATGAGACAGCAGAACTGAATGAGGAAAGCTTTGCATGGCTCAGGGATCAGTGTTTTCACAAAAAGGTTGTCGCAGTAGGAGAGATTGGGCTTGACTATTATTGGGACGAGCCATCACATGAGATACAGAAGTTGTGGTTTGCACGTCAATTAGAGCTTGCAAGAGCAGTCAAAAAACCAGTTATTATCCATTCCAGAGATGCAGCAAAGGACACGTATGATATGATGGCAGCTCACAATGCTGATGAAATCGGCGGTGTTGTCCACTGCTTTTCCTACAGCGCGGAGATGGCACAGGAGTATGTGAAGATGGGATTTTACATTGGAGTCGGCGGCGTTGTCACCTTTAAAAACGGCAAGAAATTGAAAGAGGTGGTCGAGGCAGTTCCAATTGAGAGGGTTCTTTTAGAGACGGACAGTCCATATCTGTCACCAGAGCCTAACCGCGGCAAGAGAAATACCTCGTTGAATATACCATACATTATACAGAAAATTGCTGAAATCAAGGAAATGTCATATGATGAAGTCATAGCTGTGACGGAAGAGAATGCAAGGCGTATGTATCAAATAAGAACAAAATGAGGTCATTTATTTAGGATGATGTCATAAGGAAACATGGATTAAAACAATGATTACTAGGGGGTAATAGATGGCAAGGCTTGGAAATCCGACAAATACAATTGCAGTATTACAGAAATATAATTTTATTTTCCAGAAAAAATATGGACAGAATTTTCTAATTGATGCAAATATTCTTGAAAAAATCATTGCTGCAGCAGGAGTAAATGAAAATGACTGTGTGCTGGAGATTGGTCCAGGTATTGGCACGATGACACAATACCTTTGCGAAAATGCGAGGGAAGTGGTCGCGGTTGAGATTGACAAAAAGCTGATACCAATACTTGAGCAGGATACACTTTCATCTTATGATAATATTACAATTATCAATGAAGACATTTTAAAAGTGGATATCAACACAATCGTACAGGAAAAAAACAACGGAAATCCGATCAAGGTTGTGGCCAACCTTCCATATTATATCACGACGCCTATCATCATGGGACTTTTTGAGAGCCATGTGCCGTTGGACAGCATAACGATCATGGTGCAGAGGGAGGTGGCGGAACGCATGCAGGTTGGTTCTGGAACAAAGGATTATGGTGCACTTTCATTGGCAGTCCAGTATTATGCTAAACCAAAGGTAATGCTGACTGTACCAGCAGGCTGTTTCATGCCGCGCCCAAATGTTGACAGTGCTGTCATAAAGTTGACGTGCCATGATACGCCGCCTGTGACAGTTTCGAATGAAAAGCTGATGTTTGACATCATTCGCGCAGCATTTAACCAGCGTAGGAAGACACTAATAAATGGATTAGGCAATGCCGCGGGATTAAATGTAAAAAAAGAGCAAGTGTCATCTGCACTGGAAAAGATGGGGTTGTCACCTACAATACGCGGTGAAGCGCTCACGCTGGGAGAGTTTGCAGTGTTGACAGAATTGCTTGGCAGGGCAGATGAATCGAGTAGGGCATAATAAAATCGAGCAGATTAATTCTGCTCGATTTGCTCTGTCTTGATGGTGTTGTCTTCAAGCTGTGAAGTGCAATGCGGGCATCTGGTCGCTGCAATAGCAATTTCAGATTTGCAGAATGGGCATGTCTTTGTAGTTGGGGCTTTGGGCGGTTCCTCTTTGTGTATGCGGGACATCGCCGTATTCATGACTTTTACAAGCAGAAATACGATCAATGCCATAATCAGGAAATTGACTACAGCGGTGATAAATTTACCATAATACAATGTGACATCACCTGTGATATTCCACGCGAGCTGGTCAAAGTTCATGCCGCCGAACAGACCAAGGACTGGATTAATAATGTCATTGACAAGCGAGGAAACAATGCTTGTGAACGCCCCGCCAATGATGATACCAACAGCCATGTCCATCACATTTCCCTTGCTAATAAACTTCTTAAATTCTTCAAAAAATTTCTTAATCATTTGAGTACTCCTTCGTAATTGTATATTTTTGCCAGGGCAGCAAAAATTGGTTATGATGCCGCTTCCGTGGGACAGGGCTATTATAACATACATATTCGATTAGTGACAAGATTTTATTTGGAATCCTTCAGGACATTGGATTCTGCGCAGTATTCTTTGTTATTGGTAGAATTCTGCTCCGGGAAAGTTTTTTCATTGATTGGTATTGAAAGAAAATCTTCTTCAAACCGCACTTTCAAAAAAATATCCTTAGAAATTTGCACAGGAACTTCAGATATGTTATACTGGCTGCAAAAAGAGAATAGAAGGGCATGCGGCTGTGTACCCGAATGGGCAATTTTGGCAAATGCAAAGAACGGATAATAACTATTTATAGTCGATAAAAAAGACAAATAAAATGGCATAGGTGAAAAGGCTATGGCTACTAAAAAATTGGGAATTGTAATCTATGGAGTATGCAATGATAGAGATGGTTTTTGGGAAGAATGGTTAGACAGGGCTAAAGAATTGATGTGTATAATCGGATATATCCCGACGCATGGAAGTCTAGGAGGTACTTCTTTTCCAGAAAAGCTCAGAACACTTCAGCGCAGTGAACGAAAAATGAGATTAGCCATAAATAACGGAGAACCAGTTAGAGCTTTATCCATTTGTTCACTTCCCAAGAATTATCATACGGAGTTAGATAGTAATTGTTATCTTTGCTTGGAAGTTAAAACATGGGGGTATTACAAAAAATATTCGAATTATGCATATTGTGAACTGAACTTTGATGAGTACCGTGAAGAGCTGATTGAAAAAATCAGATGCATGCTGCTTGAATTTATTGAAATGGAACAATGTGAAATATTTACAATGGATAAAGAACAAGTGCCATATAATTATGTTTTTAAGGGCATGGGTGACGATATCAGCAAATATCGCACATTGGAGATATTATCACGGATAGTTAAATAGTAGAAATTGCAGGGATAGCATGAAAACAATTCTTACGATTCAATACACATAATCGATTCATCACACAAATGGCATGGTAGGTTCCTGGATGGATTGGGAGCTTTCTGAATTGGGAGTTGAGCAGGCAATCAGAATCGGTAAAAAGTTAAAGAATGAATTGGATGGAAAGAGTTTTGTTATGTTTTCATCTGATCTAATGCGAGCAAAACAAACTGCCGAATACGTTGGTGAATACTTAGGAATTGTACCTGTTTTGAGGAAAGAGTTAAGAGAACGAAATCTGGGCAAATATTGCGGCAAATCTGTTCAATGGCTCAGGGAAAATCAGGAAATACGCAATCGGTTTTACGATAAGGAAATATTCAGAAATATGAAGACATTGTGAAGTTCTATACATTATATAAACAGATTGGGGGAGGTGAAACCAAATGGAATGGATCGTGTGGATGCTCATGGCGACATGGATCAGCGCATTTGTCATCACGACAATCGTAGACATCATAGTGATGGGCAGCTACTCATTAAAAATATCTATATCAAACAGCATTTCGCAATTTGTAGTCAGTAAAGAGAATCATATTGATATCCAAAAAGGAAATGAATGCTCAGGATATGCCACTGCGTATCTTCTGCGTCACTATGATATCCCTGCCAATGGGACAGAGATATATCATAAGATGCCATACAAAGCGTCTGATGGCTGTGTGCCTCCCAAAGGAATCAAAAAAGTGCTCGAAAGTTATGGGTTTCATGTAAAATACTGCGCCGGAAATCTGAATGCATTGAAAGCAGAAGTGTGTAAAGGAAATCCAGTCATTGTATTCATAAAAGTCAGAAGGGATAAGAAATGGCTGCACTTTGTACCAGTTGTCGGATATGATGAGGACAATCTTTTTCTGGCAGAGTCAGCGGCAGAATCTGCCAACTGCAGTGGGAAAACATATAACAGAACAATCGGCAACAAAGATTTTTTGGCATTGTGGAATACTGCAATGCTAAAAATGCCATTATATACGCATACATTCTATGTAGTAGCGAAAAAATGAATGTTTGATTGACTGTGTAAGATAAGCCAAATATAACAATTGATTGCTATATATGCCAGAATACAAAAAGGGGGTGTCTATTTCCAGACAGCCCCTTCTTCTCCCTAGTATTTTCAATTTTGCTTTCGAATCTGCTCCCCGCGGATAAGCGGATAGCGCACGACATCGGAACTGTCAAGATTTTCTCTGTTCATATCCACTGCCGTTATCTGATGATTATCATAGGTTGTATAGTAATAAATTCCTTTATCTGCATTACAACACGATGTATAGATTGTAATTTCAAACTTCCCGTCATCGACATCGCAACAGCCTCTCTGCTGGTCAACAGAGCCCAGAATATGGAAAAACTGGCTGACACTTTCCTCCTCCGAATCGCCGGAAACCGAATTCATTTTCACAAAAGCAGCCCTGACAAACCGCGACTGTGATGATAGATCTCCTGGAAGTCCCAAAGCACCCATGCCACGACTATATACTTTCAGGGGCAGCTGGTCAGAAAAGTGATTCTGTGGATTCTTGGGCGACAAATGCATATAATTGTTCAACTGAAGCATCTGCTCATCGAAAGGCGGATTGTTCGTCAGAACTCCCACGGGGTTATCATAAACATGAATTCCCTCTTTGACCGATTCCACAACGATTGCTTCCTCACGATCCGCAATGATCCAATGAAGCTGCGCCAACGGCAGTTTATTACTAAAAGGTGTATTGACAAGATTAATTTTGTCTAATAGCCTCCTCGCCTCTTTGACGGAACTGCATTGTCCCAAAATCCAGGGGATAAACTCAAACTGTGCCACGTTATCCTTATCTGCTGCGATTTCCTTATAATCTGCATTTCCAACAAAATTTAAGCCCGCCATGCCTAGACCTTTTTCATTTACTGCTTCATAATATAGCGGATACGCGTCCATAGCGCAAGCCATGCCGATCATGGCATAATGGTGTGCTATCGCCTCCATATGTCGAAAGGCAAAAGCATAATCGCGCGGTGTGATCACAACCTCATCTCCGTATGAAAATTCATAATCCAGAGTTCTGCCAAAGTAAAAATCTTTTGTCTGATATGTCGCTGCTGTACACATAAAATCCCCATCTCCTATTTTATTTTTGCATTTTTAATCAAATGCTAACCAAGGAACTGACGAAGCACGTCTATAAAGATATCCATATCAAGTGGTTTTGAGATATGGGCATTCATTCCGTTCTTTAATGCAGCCTCCTTGTCCTCTTCCAATGCATTAGCGGTCATGGCAATAATTGGAAGTTTTTTCACGTCTTTTCTTTGCATGTTGCGGATTGTCCTTGTCGCTTCATATCCGTCCATAATCGGCATTTGGACATCCATTAAGACTGCATCATAGTAATACTCCTCCGACTGACTTACCATCGCAACTGCATCTGTTCCATCTGGAGCCGTTTCTACAAGGAAACCGGACTCTGTCAAAATCACTTCCGCAATCTCGCGGTTCAGCTCAATATCCTCCACCAATAAAACACGTTTTCCGCTGAAATCAGCCAAAGTCCATGCAGCAGCGGTTTCTTCATCTTTGTCTGTCAGATTGTTTGCTGCAAGCAGTGCCGACTTCAGATCAGACATAAAGAGCGGCTTAGCACAAAATGCTGTAACGCCTGCTGATTTCGCTTCTTCCTCAATATCTGTCCAATCATATGCCGTTAAAATGATAATAGGCACTTCCATTCCAACCACGGCGCGGATTTTCTTCGCCGTTTCCACACCGCTAAGTTCCGGCATCTGCCAGTCAATGATATAAGTGTGGTATGAATCGCCCTCCTCATATGCTGACTTTGCGCGGTATGCGGCCTCTCTGCCAGAAGTGGTCCATTCAGCGCGCATTCCAATCTGCTTTAGCATCTTGCTCACACTGTCACAGACATTAAAGTCGTCGTCCACAACCAATGCCCGTAGACCGTTCAGCTCTTTCAACTGTTCAGCATTCTTCGCCATATCCTGCAGCTTTAATGTAAGCTCTACTGTAAAGGTACTTCCTTTACCTGCTTCGCTTTCGACGGTAATCGTACCATTCATCATTTCGACAATGTTCTTTGTGATTGCCATGCCCAGTCCTGTACCCTGAATGCCAGACTGCGTCACAGTCACTTCACGCTCAAACGGCTCAAAGATATGCTTTGCAAATTCCTTCGACATGCCGATTCCATTATCCTTGACAATAAAAACATAATCTCCATATCCATGATGAAACGTTGTTTTCTGCATAATCCGGAACGAGACCGTTCCTCCTGCCGGTGTATATTTTACGGCATTGCTCAGCAGATTGATAAATACCTGATTTAATTTTAGGGAGTCGGCGATCACGTCCTCATTTACGACCTCAAAGGTATCGATGAACAACTCCAGCTGTTTCGCCTTTACCTGTGGCTGAATGATATTCACAAGATTGTGCATCAGCTCGGAAATGTTACACTCCTGTTCCTTGATCTGAACTCTTCCACTCTCGATCCGGCTCATATCAAGAATGTCATTGATTAGACTAAGCAGATGATTGCTTGATGAGAGAACCTTCTGCAGGCAGTCGCGAACCTGATCTTTGTTGTCAATATGGCTTACTGCAATCGTGGCAAATCCGATGATTGCGTTCATCGGTGTACGAATATCATGCGACATGTTGGAGAGGAATGTTGTTTTTGCCTTGTTTGCATGCTGCGCCTGCATCAGCGCGTCCTGCAGTGCCTGCGTCTGTTCTTTCTGCTTCCGCACCTGCTCCGTAATCTCTTTTGACACAACCATAACAATAATGTCATTGGTATCATTCTCCCGTGTCATGACAAAGGACTGTCGTATGCATATGTGCTCTTTTTCGGAAATTCGTCCCCAATAATCAACATCAATCTCTGCGTCGCCCTTTTCGAAACATGCCCTCAGGTAGTCTGTGTTGACCATTTTACAATAGTCCTCCATAGACTCCTCCAAAATATAGGGTTTCCATTTCTCAAAACATTCCGAAGCCTTGCAGGGTGCTTTTAATCCTACCTTTTCCAGCAGCGATATTTTGTTTCCGTTTACTTCTCGCACAATATCGTGCTCAATCAAATCTTTCGTCAGATTAAATTCAAACGTGTTGAACGCATTTGATGTAATCGCGATCCGATATTGCCTTTCCTTGCGGTCTGCAAGTGCCATTTCTGCCTGGATACTCAGTTCCTTCAGTTTGATCTCCGTAATATTCTGGCGGGTGAATAAAACCTTGTTTGCCTTTCCGTCCCTGCGTTCCAGACAAATGACATTTACATGCTCCCACTCAGCCTTGTCGCCACGCAGGACATAACATTCAAAACGCACGTCATTATGCTTTTCCAGGGCTGCAATCAGCGCATCTTTTTCAATCTGTCTGGCAAACTCCGGGCGGTCGCTCTCATTTAACAGAATGGAACACAAATGCTCTGACAACTCCTTATAACTTCCGCTGACAGCAATGTTGCTGTCTTCTGGCTTTGTTCCTGCCAGATATTGATATGTGTCTGCCTCAAAGTCAACTAACGCAAAACGGGTAAACAGTGTGTTGACACCATCAATAATATACCCCATTTCC
>CAMWLV010000174.1 GCA_947175175.1 uncultured Lachnospiraceae bacterium | reverse complement strand
GCCACAACCTTATTCTTATCCCTACACAAAATCAAACCAATTGACGGATTATCGTTTTCCGTTTTGAGCTGGTCATCCACAACAGACAGATAGAAATTCATTTTTCCTGCATACTCTGGCATAAATCTTTTCATTTTCAAATCAATTACCACATAGCAGTGAAGAATTGTATTGTAGAATAAAAGATCTGGAAAAAACTCCTCTTCTCCTACTTTGAACAGTTTCTGATGACCCATATAGGCAAATCCAGAGCCCATTTCTAACAAGAAATTGGTAATATGTTTTACCAATTCATTCTCAATTTCTCGCTCAATCATGTCTTCCCGCATTTCTACAAAATCAAAAATATATGGATCCTTCATTGTCTCAATTGCAAGTTCACTTTGTGGCTTAGGAAGACGCAGGGCAAAATTCTGCACTTTTTGGGGATTTATCTGCCTCTCCATAAGTCTGCCCGCAATTTGAAACTCAAGCACGTCAACCGACCATGCATTTTCAATTGCTTTTGTACCATACCAGAAACGCTCATTCATGTCATGCAGTTTTTCCAGTAAAACAAGATTATGCGACCATGTCAATTTTGCAGACACTGTCTGCAAAAAGTTTTGATCGGTTACTTCTTTTGCAAATTTTTTCATATACCGAAGGTTCCTTGCCGAAAAACCTTTAATTTTAGGAAAATCCAGCCGAATCTCTTTTGCAAGAGTATCAATAAATGAATTGCCATACCTCACCTGTTTGTTCAATTCCTTTCCAATATTCCAATAGAGCTGAATCATTTCACCATTCACTTTCACCATTGCACTGTATTGTGCTTGGCGAACTTTATTTTTAATATCTTCAATCAAATATTTGTAATCATTTTCCTCCGGCAACATATCTATCTCCTTTTTATTTCGAAATCGCTAAGAGATAATTCCTAAAAAATAAGTATTTCCCACTCCTACGCAATCCCATAGCCAATACTATACGTTCCCACTACAATATAAAAATCAAATACTCTTTCACTAACAGGATACTTACCATCATTTATTCAATCAAAAAATTTTCTGTTAAGTCCATTATATGAAATATGTGCTGTCAAGTTAATATCACCTATATTTCATATAATAACAAAGCTTTTATAAGTTGTCAATGCTTTTATTTATTCAATGCCTTTTAAAAGTAATACTTAGATATTTTTATATGAGATTAAATACACTCTATATCCCGCAAATTACAAAAGAAAAGAATTGTTTCAATCACAGAAACTTGATTCCGTCTTGACGAATAGACATTTTATACTTACAATAAAATAAAATGTCAGCCCCTATAACAGAGTAATATATATTGCTCTGTTATAGGGGCTGTGGATTGAAATAATGCTTTTTATAAGTAAGGAGTTGTTCAGTATAAAAACAACTCCTCTTTCCTTTGTCATATCAGATGTCACGAAAAACGTATCTTTCAGATAAGTTATCAGTATCATTGCATTTTCAATACCATTTAGGTTTCCTTTATACCGATAGACATAATATTTCCGGCTGTGGGCGGTCACAAGGCTGACAGCGGCATCTGTTTTCCGTATATGCATGGCTAACTCACTGAGCTTCTGTTTTATGCCGTGGGGATACAGTATCCGGTTCATCTTCAGTCCACAAATGCTTAAAAGCCTTTTTTGATAAAAGCATCCATGATACTACCGCATGTATATCAGCTGTCGCATAGGACATAGGAGATCACTGGCGGCACAGGCAGTTCATCTGCGATCTCCCGCACAATCTTCACCTTTGACTTACTTCCGTATCCCTTCCAATACCTCCGCCGGTATCTCAAACTCTACAGTCCCCATATACATCGGAGCCACATCACCCTCATTGAATCCGATGACCACATTGCCTTTCTCATTCAGATAGAAAGAGGTTTCGTCTGTAATTGCCTTAAAATTCAAATCCTCAATCTCATTATCCAGCCAATAAATATTGTTCGCATCAGCCTCCATACGCTCCTTCATCTGAAGTTTGATGTTCTCGCTGATCGGTGTGATATAATCTGCCCCTTCTTTGAAAATATCCTTTAACTGCAATCTCTTTCCAGTATTCAGATCAATGGTGTAAAAATAATTCCACTGATATCCGCTGCCTGCGCCCTGATAGCAGATCAATTTCAAGGTAAAGTAATCGGGTGTCGTCGCGAGCACCTCACTTGTCACCATGACATCCTGGTAACCCATTTCATCCTTCACATTCGCCTCAAACTCTGCGATCAAATTGTCTGTAATCGACTGGATCTCCGCGTTGATCTCTGCCGTTGTGCGGTCTAAGTTTTCCTGTAATGTGCTGTCTTCAAGCTGTTGCTCCGGCTTGATCTCAGGAACCTCAATGTCTGCCATATTGCGGTCACTATCGTACTCATAATCGCGGAATGTGACAACTTTCACAAGCTGACCGATCATCGGTATCTGTTCCATCGCGTGCGCGATCGTGCCTGATATGTTGGGCAGTATAATAAAGATTCCAACCACCACAGCTGCTGCCGCGGCTAAAAATTTTATAACACCTGTCTGATTTCCTTTGTTCTGATCCATTTTCTTTGCCTCCATTATTTTTTGCGTAATTCTTCTACCATCCATAGTATTATATTCAAAACACAAAAAATAATTATCCGATAGCCAATCCCTACTCAATCTCCTCGATGTAAAACTCGTCCATCGCACACCGCCCGCTTGTATACACCAGCAAGAGAAACTCGCTGTAATAACCCATTCCAGCCTCCCGCAGTATCATTCCGATATTCTGGCGGTCAGGCGGCTCGCCTCGCCCCGCTCTTTAACAAACTAGCGCCTCTTAGCAAAATAGTCCATAAGAATCTCTTTAATATGATTATAGCGTCTTGCATAAGAATTTTCCACTCGGATAATCTGCAGATTATGTTCCCGGCAGATTTCGTTCTTCTGCCTGTCGCGCTGCTTTACGATCTCATCTTGGTAGTGCTCCTTGCCGTCAAGCTCGATCGCGAGCATGGGAATCTCACATTGCGAATTTTTCTCGTATACTACAAAGTCAAACCGCCCCATATAGAAAAGACTGCTGTTGCTGAAATTGTCCTGAAAGACCTGTGATATCGGCACTTCCTTGTGAACATTGTACCGATTGTGCGACATCCAGATATTTTCCAGTGCATGACTTAGATTTTCCAGGAAAGCTTCCTCCGTGGCAGTACTGAAGGGCTTTACTCCAAGCGCCCTGGAGTTCGCATGCTTCTGTGTTACCTTGGATTCGCCGTTCTTGCGGATATACTCCACCAGTTCGTACAGATCATCATCCTTGCTGGTGTGAAGCCGCTCCAGATTTTTTGTATCTGACAGCAGTACGAGCTTGTCCTTTGCGCGCGATGTCGCAACATTAATCAGCTCCTTATTATTTTTCAGCCATTCATACGTACCCGCCTTAGTCTGTTCTGTGATCGCTGTAGAGAAAAGTATAATGTCCTTCTCGTCGCCCTGGAATGCATGCACTGTACCACAGGATATATTGTTCAGCTTCTCCTGCGCAATGGCGTCCTCTATCAGTTTGCGTTGGTTTACAAACGGAGTGATGACACCGATACTTTTATTTCTGTTCTGTTTCGCATAATTCACGATTTCCCGAACCTCAGCCGGCGCGGTATTCTTGATATCACAGTGGCTGTTTGGAATATCAATATATACAAGCGGCTGCGTTTCTGCATTGTTCGAACATATATTTAATTTTGAGTTATAAAACTTCCTGTTGTTATATTCAATAATCTTTTTGTGACACCGATAATGATTGTGCAGCAATATCTCATCACTGACAGAATCACATGCCAGATATGTCTTGTAGATCGAATTTTTCCGGTAATCGTACTCATCCGTGATATGATATCGTTTACGCAGCTGGATATTGTCCGCTTCTCCCAGTAAGATCACCGGATTCAACTGCTGCGGATCTCCGACAAGCATCATATTCTCTCCCCTTAAAATAGGCACAAGGGAAATTGCTGTATTGCACTGGCTTGCCTCATCCAAAATGACCATATCAAACATGGGTTTTGGCTCGCCGAGCCTGTGTGCGGAAATGCATGTCGTGATCATGATCGGAAAGACTTTCTGCAGTTTGTTTACATTTTCGGCGTTGCTTAGATATTTGCGGAACTGTTCTGTCTGTTCCCGCCCTTCATCCATATTGATGATCTGCATCAGATCTTCATATTTTTTGCCATTCAGCTGTTTGATGTATTTTGCGGACGTATAAAACAGATATTGATAAAATTCTTTTAGATTCTGGTCTAGAAATTCCAGTGCATCCTGATCCGTTATCTGTCCGATCTGCGCAATTTTTTCGTTTACCTGCGCCAATTGACGCCCTTGCAGATCCGCCTGAAACGGTATCATGACGCCTGCATTCCCCTTTGTATTCTGATACTCCACCATCCTTTGCAGGGTTTCACTTCTCTCTTCCAGGTCAAGCTTATCCTCATATTTTTTCAGCATGGCGGAAAGCTGTTTCGCCCTCTCGATCCGGTCTCCCTTTCTTTTATCCAGCGTGGAATCAAAGACTTCGATTCCTTTCGTCCCTTCATACAAATTTTTAATATAAATGACTGCTTCTTTGATCTTGCTCTCATTCCCGAGCCGCAGTACCGGAAACGGAATCTTTTTTCCATTGTAATCTAAGTTCGACAGTTTCTGAAATACGGCATCGATCGGCACATTGTTATAAGACGAGAAAAGAACTGATTTGTTGTTAAAAAAAGCTGTTATGAGTGTGTTGATGATCGTATTTGTCTTGCCGGTTCCCGGCGGTCCCTGGATATATGCCACCGGATATTTCATTGCATTGTTGATTGCCAGAAGCTGGTCTATATTGATATTTTTATTGATCAGCGCGATCGGATACGCTTTTGTCCTGCGGGGGCGTTCCAGCAAATCGCCAAAGAAAGCCTTAATTGGAAAAGTAACCTCTTTCTTATGGTACATCTCAATAATCGCCTTGTACTCGCTGTGCAGATCCAGCGTTATATCCATTCCGATGCCTATGACATACGGCATGTCGTCCACTCCCATAACCTGTCTGTTATGCGCGGTCACAATATCCTTTATCTTCTCCTGATTGTTCTCAAAATCACTGAGCAGCTCATAATCCTCCGCATCCAGATAATACCGGATATTTTCTTTTTTGCCGTCAATCTTAAATTCCGTGCACAGCGTGATATCATCATCCGGCCGCAGGATACGCCTTTTCACATCCAGATTCAGTTTGCGGTATGCAAGGACATACAACCCCTTACTTGTGTGTATGCTGAGCACATTCATCGCAAGCTGCTGCAGATTCAGCCTGCCGTCCTCCGTCTTTGTCTTTTCCGATTTGTATTCAAAATATTTCACGATATCACAAAACTGTTCCTGACTCAGCTGATAGCTCTCACCTTGAAAACTGTCCCGGTCTATATAATGAATCAGTTTAAAATCCTTATAATATGGGATTGTATCCATGCGATTACATGTTTCGAGATAATTCAATATTGCCAAATTGGGAATATGGTCAAACAGAGTCTTATACTTGTCGGGATTAAAAGAAATGTCCTCAATCAACTTTTGGTTAATTGGACAATAAGAACCATCAATAATATGTGAGGCGCTGATCGAATCAATAAAAATGCAGTCCAATTTCTTGACTGTATATTTGCCCAGATGCAGACCTTCCACAGAAAGAGTGCGCTTCATTGGATTGATACCGTGAATTCCAATTCAATACTTTGTTGTTTCTCCGCTCTTATTTTTATATTCAATTTTAAGCCACTTTCCCTCATGTATAGCTTGAAAAATATCGCGCTCCACAGTGTTCATATATGTCTCCTCGTTACTGTCCAGACATCAATAAATGAAATAGAAATCTTCTGATTCAATCGCTTATACCAGATTACATTTCTAACATTATACTATATCTCTCCCCAAACCACAACTTTTCGATTTTCCTCTTGACATATGCTGTCTACTATTGTAAACTATATTTGTCTACATCAGTAGTCGTGTGTGAGACATCTTACTAATAAAAACGCTTAGGAACCTTAGGAGCCTTAAATCAACCACGGACAGAATGGAGGATTCTTATGGAACAAAAAGTTACTGTATCAGACTCGGAACTGGAAATACTGGAGATCCTATGGGCTGCGGAAACCGCACTCAATGCAAACGAAATCCGCAGTGCCTTAAACAATCACAAAAGCTGGGAGCGCACGACTGTCCTGACATTGATTCAGAGACTTGTGAAGAAAGGGGCTGTCGCGCAGGAAAAAAGGGCGCAAAACAATCGCGAAATCTACTATTATACTCCTTGCATTGCGCGCGAAGAGTATGTTCGGGCTGAGACCAAAAACTTCGTAGAGAAATTTTTTAAGGGTCGCTCCAAAAATCTGGCGGCCGCACTGGTTGACAGCGAAGCACTGACCAAAAAAGACATCGAGGAACTCCGCGACTATTTTAACCAGAACCTTTGATCATCAATTATCATCCTATTTTTGAATGGAGGGATTTCAATGCAGGAATTTATCACGAGACAGATTTTCCCAATCTTGCTGTCATTGTCCTTATCGGGTGCTTTGATCGGTATTTTTATTGCTGCCATACACCCTTTTACAGAAAAATATTTTTCAAAAAAATGGAATTACTATATCTGGCTGCTTGTCGTCATACGGCTGCTGCTTCCGTTTCACTTTGAATTTGATTTCCTGAAACCGCTCAATTTTCATGTGGGATTCAGTCAGTATAATGACAAGGCACAAACTGGTGGTATGGTCCAGTACGATGGCGGAAAGCGGCTTAACAGCTCAGAACAGTTTGATGACATACAGCAATCTAAACCCAATCTCCCCAGAAGCAATATAACCACGGCACAGCATAATGAACATAGTACTGCCTTAACGCAACCGGAAGCTGATGCAGCACTCTTGGGTGCAAAGTTTTCTGCGGCAGGCATTTGGACTGCTGCCGCGTATATATGGTTTCTCGGTGCCATTTTTGCCTTTTTCATCAAACTATGGAACTACTGGCGCTTTAAAAACGCGATTAAAAAGAACTGCACGCGCATCACCGACAACCGCATCGTTACCATGGAAAATGCTTTTTGCTCGAAACTCCATATAGAGAAAATACCTGCTATTTATGAGAGTACTGCTGTTTCCGGCCCTATGACAATTGGGCTATGGAACCCTATGATCGTCATTCCGAAAATATTTTCTGAACAAAATGCCCCTGCGGTTTTGAGCATGGAACAGAATCTGACGCACTTTCAGCTGGTGCTCCACCATGAACTGATTCATGTCGCGAGAAAAGACCTGCTATACAAATGGGTTTGTCAGATATTGCTCTGCGTTCACTGGTTCAATCCAGTCCTTCACAGTGTCACCAGACAGATTAACCGAGACTGTGAGCTTTCCTGCGACGAGGCAATTCTCCCAGAACTGACAGAGACAGGAAAGCAGATGTACGGCAACATCCTATTAGATACTGCGGAACAAACGATTGCCCGCAGGCAAAACGTTTTTTCCACCACGCTTCTGGAAAATAAGGAGAACTTGAAAAAGCGTCTCGACGGCATCCTGCGCTACAAAAAAGCAACACGTTTGCGTCTGATCGTCTCTGCATGTGCCTTGATCATCATGCTGACCATCTCTGCGTGCAGCACTGTATGGATATCCGCAGATGATCTGCCTGCCTCTGAATCCAGACACAGCGCTTCCGATGATGCGAAGACAGCGAGTTTTGATGAATCTGGTCCACTCACAACAGCACTGACATCCCTCATCTCACCTGACGGTTTTATGGACAATTTTTCTAAACCCAGCCGTTCCAGTGATGCATGGAAGGTCTACGATGATGACGAACTTCTTGCAGGAGATGACATTCAGGACAACTGGGGCGCTTACAATTACTCAGGCGGCAACCATAAAATCTCGGCATCCGGCTTCGTATTATATGGTTCCGATACCTTCCTCATCGCCTACGCGGAAAAGGAAGTCGATGTAAAAATACAGACCTCTTATGACCTGGCAGAAGGAAATTTTAAAATTGTATACATTGCACCAGACAAAAGCATTTTAACTCTGAACGATACCGGCGCAGAGACAACACAGACAATCACCATGCAAAAAGGTCGAAATGTCCTTAAAATGGTGGGACAGGGAGCCAAGCTAAAGAATCTCAAGATTGACTATACGAACCTGAAAATTTCGAATTTCAAAGAAATTTATTATTCAGAAGAGGAAGAATATGTCATTCAGGTAAAAGACGCCTTAATTGCCGGAGAACCGATCGAAAAGGACAAAATCATAAACGCCTTATATTGCATGGACGCCAAAGACGCCAGTGAGGTTTTCAATGCCCTGTTAACGGTCGGAACCAAATTTACAGACGATGAATTCTGCGATTTCTTCCTATATTCTGACCAGACACTGTCCAGCAGGTATTTATCAGACGCAATCAAGTCGGGAAGCATCGAGCCCCTCAGCACCGATGCCATCTCGCAGCTGATGCCCTATCTGACAGGGGATTGCCCGACAGAACTGCTCAAATCCCTTCCAGTGGAAGAATTTTATGATGTCTTTGCGGATAATATCGTCTACCTGAATGACGATCAGATTACCGAATGTCTGACAGATTACTTAAACAGAGGCGGTGTGCTGACATTCTCCATGTATGACGAGATTTCTCCCTACGTGAGCAAAAACACTACAGAAAAGCTTGACAGGATTCTTCCAGTTCTTCCAAATATCCCCTAAGGAACTGTTCAGAAATTACTTGTGACAAGGACGCCGTATAAATGTCCAGCT
>CAMWLV010000173.1 GCA_947175175.1 uncultured Lachnospiraceae bacterium | reverse complement strand
CTTACCAAAAAAGAGGAATTTTTTTCCAAAGACACAAACTATTTTACACTACCAACTTGTGCAGATTTTAGACAAACCAGATGCATAAGTTATTTCAAGACTGTTCCTTAGTTCATAAATGGGTTGTCACTCAAAATTCTCTATAATAATCGTTCCGCATCTCTGACATCACCAGATAACATTCCTTGCCATAAAGCAGTTTTGCCGGAACGCGCCATGGCCTGCCATAATAAAAATTGTCTGCTATAAGTTCACCGTCAGCATAAATTTGTGCCACATCGTACTGACCCTGTATTTCTATAAAGCCTGTATGATTCGATACCGTAACCTTTTTCCATATTCTTTTTCTCCCACCGCCGATATTCAGTTCATCAGCATATGGAGAAACAAACGGCTCATGCACAGGTTCAAATTTCGCATCTGCTTGGATAAAATCCTGATTCACAATATGATGTTCAAATTCTGAACCATTCCACCTATCATATGCAAAATCACCTTCTTGTACGGAACATATTTTACCATCACATTCGTAAAGGTCGCAATGATCGCCTATATATAGTGTGTCGAAAATTTTACGGGCATATTTTGCTCTGTCCCATGAAAGTGTTATGATCTGTATTCCGTTTATTTTTAGTATGCTTTCCGTTTTTTGATTAAGGATGTCGTTGCCTGTAAATTTATATTCCGCCGCTATTTTGTTAACTGCCGCAAAGAAGTAGGTATGGCCTGTCTGGCATAATGGCTGCGCTGTCGCGTACTCAAGCATATTGCCTGACAAATTCATATAAAATGGCAGAATAAAACTTACGTCACCACAAATATCAATAGGCGGAAATTGCACTTTGCCGGTGTCAATGACCACGTTGTGTATGTCCTCTAATTTTGCTGACCGCTGATAATGATTGACAAATATAAAGCCGCTGTTTTCGTTCGTGCGCATACAATATCTTAATGACGTTAAATCGTCAGCGATAATTTCTGTTTTCGCTGTCACTGCTTCCATAGGCGCAAGAATATCACCAAAATCATTGACAAACATGTGAAGCATATTTAGTAGTCTATACTGTTCCCGTATTTCTCCATACTCGGAAATCGGAGCCTGAAAATCATAGGATCGTATGGAATAATCGTTGGGATAGCCGGTTGCCTTTGACTCATTGAGCGTGGACATTCTGCCAATTTTATTTGTGCCACCCTTATACATATAGTATCCGACAAGATTATTGCCAGAACCGAGTTTTACAAGCGAAAGTGCGTAAATATCCATACCATTTATAAGTGGACGCCTGTGATGTGTGATTTGGATGCCGCCGCCTAATTCACAAGTGGCAAATGGATATCTCTCATAGGGCAGTCTCCATCCATCCTCGTCAACATCCGTGAGAAGGTCTGCTCCGATGGCTGTATCATTTCTGCTTTTATTGAATACATAATGCGTCGATAGGGGAAGTTTCTTTATACTTTGTGCCCATGGCTCTTCGGGGTAGGCTCCGAATACAGGAACAACATCATCAACAGGAATTTTTGCTCCATACGCGCTGTTCCAGCCTGTTACTGTGTAAATCGGCGCCTGAAAGCCTATATTCAGCGCAAGTTTTTTAAGCGCAAGCAAATGTGCTGCGTTGTCTGCAAGTTCATTTTCGAACTGAATGCCTATAATATTTCCGCCATCCTTATAGAATAAGCCCTGTATCTGTTCATAGATTTTTTCGTACCATATATGTACTTTTTCCATATACTCGCTGTTGTTGTCACGCAGACGATAGGGCTTATGCATAAGCCAGTCTGGAAATCCTCCGTTTCGGCATTCCCCATGTACCCATGGACCAATCCGAATAAAGACATCCAGCCCTGCCCGCTGTGCATCCAGAATGAATTGACGTATATCCCTATCGCCCGTAAAATCAAAATCTCCCTCTGCTTCTTCATGATAGATCCAGAACAAATAGGTTGCAGCGACAGTAATGCCTCCTGCTCTCATTTTGCAAAGCTCACGATACCAATGATCCCGGCTGTCGCGGACAAAGTGGTATTCACCCATCACGCCAATCCATGGTTTTCCATCGCGCATAAAATACAGATTTGTAACATTGATCTCTTTCCCGTCTGGACTTTTTCCACCCATATTGAGGTGATTGGTCAGAATCTTTGATTTCTTATAATCTTTGAATTGATATGGCATATCCTGTCCCTCCTTTTTTATGTACAGGGGCGCCCCCTACTCGATTTGATTATATGGTCTGTGAAAAAATATGTCAATATTTTCCGCTGATAGGACAAACGCAGTATTGGCTGTATAAGCGTGATGATGTATAATATAGGTATATTAAAACTAATTATTAAAACAAAATATGATACATTGAAATATTTAACCTTTTGCGGACAGAATATGATTTACTGGTATGAAGGCAAAGAATATATTGAGGAGTTTTAACAATGAACAACAATACAAAATGGATTTGGAAAAATGGGGAAAACAACGAAAACACATGGATGAATTTTGTAAAGAAATTTGAACTACCGAATGCTCCGCAGACAGCGACCGCACAAATTGCGGTTGACTCAAAATACTGGCTGTACATAAACGGCATACTTACGGTATTTGAGGGCGGGATCAAACGCGGACCGACAAAGAGCAGTACCTATTATGACGAGATTGATCTTGCAAAATATCTGAAAAAGGGCGAAAACACAATCGCTGTGCTTGTATGGTATTTTGGGAAAAGCGGCTTTTCACACCTTTCAAGCGGACAGGGCGGACTGCTCTTTGAAGCGGACATAGATGGCAGAAGGATCTCATCTGATGACTCATGGCGCATTATGAAAAATCCCGCATATGTGAAACCTGATGCATTTGATGCACCTGCTAATTTCAGGCTTTCGGAATCCAATATATATTATGACGCGGCACGGGATATCGGTCAGTGGTATTCCATGGATTACGACATCTCTTTATGGGATAAAGCGGATATGATATGTAGTGCAGATGAAGGTGTATACGGAACATTACAAAGTCGTATGATTCCGCAGTTTAAGGATTACGGATTAAAGGATTATGAAAATTCCAGAGACTTTGAGGGATTTACAACAACGGAAGATACTGTTTTTAAAATGAAGCTTCCCTACAATGCACAGGTTACACCGTATCTGAAAGTACATGCGGATAAAGGGAAAAAGATATCCATAAAATCCGATACTTATGATGATATGCTTTACGACACAAAAAGCATTATGTCTGTATATTACACAAAAGACGGAGAGCAGGAATATGAATGTTTCGGCTGGATCAACGGAGAGTACATGTATTATACGATTCCGAAAGGTGTTACCATACAGAAACTGCAGTACCGCGAAACAGGTTATGACACAGAATTTGCAGGCAGCTTTGCGTGTGATGATGACTTCTTAAACAAGCTATGGGGAAAGTCACTCCGTACACTGTATATCACAATGCGCGACACTTTTATGGATTGTCCCGACAGGGAACGCGTGCAGTGGTGGGGCGATGTAAATGTTGAAATGCAGATGATGCTGTATTGTCTGGATGAAAAAGCACTGCTTCTCTATAAAAAAGGTGTGGATTCTATGGCAGGCTGGGCAGAGGATACGGGACATATGCTGACGGTTGTTCCTTCGGGAACAGAGCAGTTTGAACTTCCGTTCCAGAACCTTGCGGGTATATGGGGATTTTCGTATTATTATGATTACACTGGCGATGTGAGCGTGATCAGGCGTGTATATCCTATGGCAAAGAGCTATGTACTGAATTATAAGATGGCTCCTGATGGACTTGTGGAACATAGGAGTGGAAGTTGGGATTGGCCTGACTGGGGTGAAAATGCCGATATCGCTCCTATGGAAAACGCATGGTATTATATGGCACTCAATAGCTGCAGAAAAATGGCGGAGATTCTTGAAATCCATGATGACATTGCAATCTATGACGAGCGCATGAAGAGTATAAAAATTAGTTATGATCGGGCATTTTTAAAAGATGGATATTACTATCATATAACCACGAATGAAAAACCCGATGACCGAGCAAACGCGCTTGCCGTACTTTCGGGACTGGCGGATGAAAAGGAGTATTCTAATATATTAGAAATTTTGTGCACAAGTGAAAACGCAAGTCCCTATATGGAAAAATATGTGCTTGATGCATTGTGCGAAATGGGATATATTGATGAAGCAGTGCAGAGAATGAAAAAACGTTACAGTGAAATGGTCGAATATGATTATTCAACACTGTGGGAGTATTGGGATCAAAGCGGCACATTGAATCACGCATGGTCAGGCGGACCGCTCATTACCATGTCAAAATATATCGCGGGGATAAAGCCGCTGGATACTGCATATAGAATGTTTGAGATCAAACCGCACATGGGTGAGCTGAATTTTATAAAGTGTACCGTGCCGTCCATACAAGGCGATATCGTTCTCGAGATCCGCAAAACAGGCGGTCACTTCAAGATGGGCGTTACAATACCCGCGCACACACAGGCAGAAATCTATCTGCCGCTTATGAATAATGAACCCCTGCAAAGTTCGGAATATGAGTATACCCTGACAGATGGTTATGCTAAGTTTGTCCTTACGGAGGGGAAGTATAATTTATAGATTGTCTGGATGAATGTATGTAAAGGAAGATAAGATCACATGTGATGTTTGGCTTTTGAAACAGAATTAAAAAATTGGAAACAAAAGTCAAACATTATGCAAATAATGAGGTAGTATTCTCAGGCTGTCTCTTAAAGGCGGCAGTACCACATCTTGGATAAATGGTATCTGCCGTCTTCTAATTTATAATCCACTTTCTCACGTTTGTTGCAGCATTCTGCAGAATTGCTTGCATTATATTCCTGTTTCGTTGCCCAGTTGCTGTGGGGAGGATTGTTGAACAGCTTTGGATTGTCTTTCATGACAAGGATTCCTGCTGTCCAGAACCTGCTGGATTGTCGCCTTCAGCGTATCAATCTGAATTGGCTTCGCGATATGAGCGTCCATGCCAGATTCGATGGCATCTCGCACATCGTCCACAAAAGCGTTCGCCGTCATGGCAATGATGGGTACGGATTTCGCAAAAGGATGGCTGCTTGCTCGAATTGCCTTGGTGGCTTCGTAACCATTCATTTCCGGCATCTGCACATCCATCAGGATCAGGTTGTACCCAGGAGAAGTGTTCATAAATTTCTCTACAGCTTCCTGACCGTTGGAGGCCGTGTCGCATTTGGCACCCAAGGTGCTCAGGATTTTTACCATAATGAGTTGGTTGGCTTTAATATCGTCCACCACCAGGATGTGCATCCCCTTGACTACATCAGACTCCTGGCGCTCTGCCTTCTTAGCGCGGCCCATCATGAGGCGGACGGCCTCTTTAAAGGTGCTCATGAAGAAAGGCTTCGGCATGAAGTAGTTCACACCGCTTTCCATAGCTTCCTGCTCGATCTCCTTCCAGTTATAGGAAGTCAGTAGCAGAATGGGGGTCTTGCTGTCTTTCCGGATAAGCCTGGCGGTTTCTAGACCGTTTGGTTCCGGCATCTTCCAGTCCAGTAGAATCAAATCATAGGGCTTCCCCATCTCCTGTGCGGCGTGTACTATCTGGACAGCGTGCTTACCCCCAGTGGCATAGTCCGTGGACACGCCCACTCCGGTCATCGTCTTGACGACATTGCGGCACACCTCCTCGTCGTCGTCCACCACGATCATCCGGGTAATATGGTGATCAGTCCAGAATATGGGATCATTTTCCTGCTCCCGGATTCGCAGTTCCAGCTCGACAATGAAGGTGCTTCCCTCGCCTAATTTGCTGTCCGCTTTGATGCTGCCGCCCATCAAATCTACTAGGTTCTTGGTGATCGCCATGCCCAGACCAGTGCCTTGGATCTCATGGGTCACTTTGGTATCCTCCCGGGTGAAGGGGTCAAATATCACCTTCAGATAATCCTTGCTCATTCCTATGCCGTTGTCGCTGACGGTAAAGCGGATACGACTGTAATCGTGCACCACCTGAGGCAGTTCGTCCACCCGCATCTCAATGGTTCCGTTCTCTGGCGTATATTTCACGGAGTTTGACAGTAGGTTGATAAGGATCTGATTGATCCGCATCTTGTCGCCTAATAAGTGTTCATAGTTCAGGTGGGAGACGAAAATCTCAAAGGTTTGATTTTTCGCTTTGGTCTGGGGCAGGATGATTGAGTTAATCTCCGCAATAACCTCGGCCAAGTCCATCTCAGTCAGGCTCAGTGTGGTGCTGCCGCTTTCGATCTTGCTCATGTCCAGTACGTCGTTGATAAGGCTCAGCAGGTGCTGGCTGGCGGCGTCAATATGTTGAATGTATTCTTTGACCGTCTCCGGATTAGCTATCTCATTCCGCATCAGGGTCAGGAACCCGATGATAGCATTCATGGGTGTGCGGATGTCATGACTAACGCTGCTCAGGAAGGCGGTCTTTGCCTCGCTTGCGGCTTGAGCCATGTGTAGAGCGTCCTCCAGGATTTCCTTCTGCTTTTGTTCTTTGCGGACGATCTCATCTATATTTCGGAATCCGAGTAACACAAGGGGGTTTGTCTGGCTTTCGGTCTGGTAGGCCACACAGACAAACTGGAAATTGTGGATTTCCTTCTCTGTCTGGATGCGGTAGGTTCCTATATAATCTGGGCTGGTGGACAGTGCCTCCTTGACCCGCTCCAAGGAAAGAGCTTCCGCTAGATGGTTCTTATCCTCCTTCAGAACTCGTTCCTCAATGTACTGGTGCAAAATCTTGGCATAGGGAAATGCCTCTCCGCTTTTCCAGTCCGGTCCGGATGGCAGATAGCCCTCCATCTTCAATGCCCGAATGCCGCCGGTCCGCAGATTCAGCGTGTAGACGGTCACGTAATCACGGGTCAGGGCGTTGACAATAGCCAGTTGTTCCTCCAATTCCTGTTTGGACTGTTCGGTAGTCCGGAGTAGCTTGTTGTTCCACCGGGAACGCAGATAGAGGAAAAGAATTACACCGATGGCCAGGGCGACCAGCACGGACAGCAGGAGAACCATTCCCGGGTGAACTGCCATGTATTGGATAAAAGTTACATTTTCCGGCGTTCCGGCGGTATACTCAGTAATCAGCTGACTGAGCACATCATCCGGCACTTGCTGGATGCACTTGTTCAGGATTGTGATCAGCTCATGATCGCTGCTGCTGGGGATATACATGTTGAACACGATCTGCTCAGAATCGATCATGCTGAATTGAAGGGAATTTGTGCGGTCGTTATTTACAAAGAACTGCGCTGTATGGGTACGCATAAAGGCGGCGTCCGTCTTCCCATCCAAAACAGCTTGCATCACGTCTTTTGGGGACGAATAGACCTGGATGAGAGCATTTTCGAACCGTTCATGCTCCAGAGGCAGTCCCACCAGACCATCCAGTACGGCCAAGGATGAGACGGGACCTCTGAAATCCTTACGGGTCAACAGGGTCGTGCCCGTATTCATATAGGTATTGGTCAGGAATCCTCCGTCGACATACTCCCTTTCCATGGAGGCGGACTGCTGCCAATCTATCACCACGTCCACGTCACCGTTCTCCTTGAGCTGGTCGTATTCCGTATTGTCCTTCGGAACAATCATCTCATAGGGCAGTCCAGCTATCTGCATCAAGCTGTCAAAGAACTGCGGCTGGATTCCTTTCAGCTCTCCGTCCTCAGCGTAAGAATAGGGTTTTCGGTCGGGCATAGCCGTTACGGTGATCTGCTTCTCACCGGAAGCCACTGCCTCTATGTAATCCAGTTCCCGCTGGGTAAAGCCATTGGCGATAGAGACGTCGGTTCCATAATATTTGTTGTACAGGACATTTGCCCAGTCCCCCTCATAGAGGTTCATCTGCGTGATGGCGTAGTTGATCTCGTTCATAAGTGCTTGGTCATCCTTACGCGTGATAGCGTAGAAATAATCGACCTTGATGGTATCCAGAAGTCTTTCGTTTTCCGCCCGGCGCAGGTTGCTGGTGAGGATCGCGTCAATAACTCCATCATGGAGTGCCGCAGTCAGTTGCGCGGAGTCCTCGTATTCCCGGGTCTGATAGGTAAATCCGTTTTCCTCCGCAAAATCAGGGAGGAACCGATTCTGGCTGTTTCCGGCTAGCAGTCCCACTGTCATGCCGTCGTATGTACTGTAATCTCCAGAGATGATGCTTGTGTTCTGCACCTGAACGGACAGCACAGTATTGTTTAGTTCAATGGGAAGAGAGAACAAAAAGACTTCCGTCCGCTCCCGGGTCTTTCTGGCGGAAGTCGCCACGTCGATCTCCCCGTTCAGCAGCATAGACTGCGTCTCTTTCCAGGTGTTGTCATAGCCGGTAAACTCAAAATTCAAATGCGAGTACTGGGAAATCAGGTTCAGCAATTCAATGCCATAGCCGGAATAGACGCCGTCGCTGTCCTGCATGTGGTAGCCATCAAAGAAGAAAACACCCGCTTTCACCGTTCGGTTATTTGCCGGTTCCTCCGCGGCCGTGGCCGGGATACTGGATGAGAGTAGCACAAAGCATATAAACAGCGCGAGGATTTTTTTGACATATGGCTGATTGAGCAGATGCATTCTCTGTTTTCTTTTCATTACCTCAGATCCCCTTTCTGTTCATCTTATAATCTGTATTCATAAACAGGGAATGCCAGATAAGCAAATTCCCCAATAAAAAGCCAGCTACCATCAGTCGGAGGCTTGTTATGTTGCTATTATACTCTTTTCCATCCGCGCATTCAAGGGGGACTCGAGAAAATGAACTATTCTGGAAGACCGCTGGGTTACTGTTCACTCCCCCCCAATAAACCATTGTGAAAAGTGACGAAATTTATT
>CAMWLV010000172.1 GCA_947175175.1 uncultured Lachnospiraceae bacterium | reverse complement strand
GCAGGATATTTCTTCGAGGGTGCATGTCAAAAACGTAGACGTAGCGGACTACGGCATGTCTTTTGTAATATACAATCAGAAAAGACTACTTTCCTATTCACCGTATGTCAACAAAGCTGATTTTCCCTACACTCTCTTGTGCATAAAATATGGTGGATATAATCTATCCTCACAGATCATATCCACCCATACAGAAAAACATCATCCTATCACACTACACAATCACCTTCTTAGGACACTTCTCCTTGCACGCACCGCATCCAGTACACTTGCTCTGGTCGATATGCGCATGGAAATCTGTCACTGTCACTGCCCCTGAAGGACACACTTTCACACAGAGACTACAGCCAATACAGCCTGTCTGACAGGCTTTCATGGTAACAGGTCCTTTGTCCTTGGAACTGCACGCCACTGCTGCCTTTGCATCATAAGGTATCAATTCTATCAGCTGCTTGGGACATGCCGCCACACACTTGCCACATGCCTTGCACTTTTCCTTGTCAACCTTTGCAATGCCATTTACAATATGAATCGCGTCAAATGGACACGCCTTCACACAGTTGCCATATCCAAGGCAGCCATGGTCACAGGACTTTGCGCCGCCATCCGGCACATATCTGACCATGCCGCAGTCCTCCACACCTGTATACTCATAGATCTGCGTGGTCTTCTCACAGTCACCTGCACACTTCACAAAAGCGGTCATTCTGACAGACTCGCCTGCCTCCACACCCATGATGGCAGCTACCTTTTTGCCGACAGGCTCGCCGCCGACCGGGCAGGCGTTTACCGGCGCCTCGCCCTTTGCGATCGCCGCGGCCAGTCCCGAACAGCCAGGATAACCGCAGCCGCCGCAGTTATTTCCGGGAAGCACGCCCAAGACAGCCTCCTCCTTCTCATCCACCTCTACCTTAAATACAATACTTGCTATACCGAGGAAGATTCCAAGGAATAAACCTACTCCGCCCACGACTGCCACCGCAGTCAATATTGCTGATATGTTCATATTTTATACCCCCTTGCGTGCTCCGGCACGCATACCAATCAAAGTTTGAAAGTGACTTCTTTCAAACATCCCTTCCTATAGCAATCCAGAAAATCCGCAGAACGCAATCGCCATCAGTCCTGCTGTAATCAGCACGATCGGCATGCCCTGGAAAGATTCTGGTATGTCATTGTATTCCATCTTCTCACGGATTCCGGCAAGAATCACAATCGCAATCATAAATCCAACAGCCGTAAATAATCCGCTCGCAATGCTAAATCCGATTCCATAATTTTTCTGAACGTTTGTCAGTGCGATACCAAGCACGGCACAGTTTGTCGTGATAAGCGGAAGATATACGCCGAGTGCCTGATAAAGCGACGGTATATATTTTTTCAAAAACATTTCCACAAACTGTACCAAGGCGGCAATCACCAAAATGAAAACAATTGTCTGCAGATACGTAATGTCAAACCGCTCCAACACACATTTGTAAATAACAGCCGCCACGCCGGACGCAATCGTTATGACAAAGATCACAGCGCCTCCCATGCCCACAGCGGTGTCTACTTTCTTAGATACACCAAGGAACGGACAAAGCCCCAGGAACTGACTGAGTACGACGTTGCTCACAAGCGAAGAGCTGATCATCAGCACTAATAAATCTTTTACAACATCAAGCATCTCTTATCCCTCCTTCTTCCTGTCCGCTTTTGCGTCTGCAACAGAACCTGGTGCGCCGTCCACATCAACAAAGCGATGCGCACATCCGCTGTCGGAACAGCTTGCACAGTCCGAACTGCAGCCTGACTGGATTTTGTCCACATTCTGACCTTTTTCCTGCATCTTTCTCTTGACACGGTTCTGAAGCGCGGTGAGCGCAGCGAGCACGAAAAACGCTCCAGGCGCAAGTACAAAGATACTGATCGGAACATATTCCACTGTCGTAAACAGACCAAGTACGTTGTTGATGACAGGGATTCCGAAAAACTCTCCTGCCCCTAACAGCTCCCGCACTGCACCAATTGCCGTGAGTGCCGCTGTAAATCCGAGTCCCATTCCCAGGCCATCGAATATAGATGGAATCACAGGATTTTTGGAAGCGAAAGACTCCGCGCGTCCAAGGATAATGCAGTTTACAACAATCAACGGAATATATAGCCCCAGCGCAGAGTAAAGACTGGGGATAAATCCCTCGAGCAGCAGCTGTACCATTGTCACAAAGGAAGCCACGATTACAATAAATGCCGGGATTCGAACCCGATTCGGAATGATGTGCCTTAACAGGGAAATAATGGCGTTGCTAAGCACCAGCACTGCTGTCGTGGTCAGCCCCATGCCAAGTCCGTTGACGGCTGATGTCGTCACCGCGAGCGTCGGACACATTCCAAGTGTCAGTACAAAAGTAGGATTTTCTTTTACAAGTCCATTGAAAAATACCTCCATAGAACTTTGTTTTGCTTCACTGTTCCTATCACTCATTGATGACACCTCCTTCGGTTCCTGCAAGCACATCATTGAAAAACAGCAGGCCGCTGTTTACCCCATTAACCACTGCCTTCGTTGTGATCGTCGCGCCGCTTATGGCATCAATCTCACTGTCGCTTGTCGAACCTGATTTTGTATAGGTAAAACTCTCAACCTTTTTATTTGCAAACTGCGGAACAAGCACATCCCCTGCTTTCATGCCCAGACCAGCCGTCTCTGATATACTCAGGAGCGATATGCCATTCAATGTCCCGTCAAGCGTCACACCCATGGAAAACTGAATATCGCCGCCATAACCTTCATGATCTGTGACTGTAATCACATATCCCAATAGCTGACCAGAGCTGTCAAATGCCTGCATTACTTCGTCAATATCCACATTGGATTCCCGCCCTGCCACAAAATATGCCGTCGGACCATCCTCACTCACCACAGCCTCAAAGGAATCTGCCTCCGCAAATACATTCTTGCATGCTTCCGCCTTCGCTTTCGCCTTCTGCTGCGCGATCGGTTCTTTCGTGACATCGTACACAAATCCCAGCAGCAGCCCAGCCACAAGTGTAATCGCAAAGAGAATGAGCGCGTCTTTTATCATTGATTTCTTCTCATTATCCATACTATGCCGCCTCCTTCTTTGGTTTCTTTTTTCCAAATGCGGTAGGCTTCGTAACCTTTTCAATCAAAGGCACCAGCAGATTCCCCAGAATAATCGCATAGGAAACACCCTCCGCAGATGGTCCAAAGATTCTGAAAATCCCTGTCATAATGCCCAAAAAGATACCAAACACATACTGTCCATTTTTCGTGATCGGTCTGGTGACATAGTCTGTCGCCATGAAAAATGCACCCAGCATCAATCCGCCGCCCGCAAGCTGTGATAAGATATAGTTGATATCCAGTCCGCGTCCGCCAAACAATAGGATAAACACGACAAAACTGAGTATATAGGAACCCGGCACGCGAAGATCGATCACCTTCATCACCAGAAGGAATGCCGCACCGATCAACAGTGCGATCATACTTGTCTCACCGATCGTACCTGCAGTCCGCCCTGTGATCATATCCAAAAGCTGTGGTGCACTTTCGCCTGCTTTGATCGCCGCAAGCGGTGTAGCACCTGTATACGCATCACAGTCAAAATTCGTCATGATAGAGGTAAATGAAATAAGCAGAAAACATCTGGCTCCAAGCGCCGGATTCATAAAATTCTGTCCCAGTCCTCCAAACAGCATTTTCACCACAATGATCGCAAAGACGCCGCCGATCACACCGATCCACAATGGCGCTTTGGGCGGCAGATTCAATGCCAGAAGCAATCCTGTGACTACTGCAGAAAAATCCTCGATTGAATTTTTCTTATTCATGCATCTGTCATATATGTACTCTGTAAGCACTGTCGCTGCCACTGTAATCAGCACCAGAAGCAGCGCATGCAGACCGAAATTGAATACCCCAAATACCGTCGCCGGAAGCAGGGCGATCACCACATACTGCATAATGCGCGATGTCGTGTCCTTCGACCGTATATGCGGGTTTGATGATACCTTTAACATATTCTGTAACCCCCTATTTTTTTCTCTTGCCAAGTATCGTTTTTCGCATGGACTTGATGGACTGTGTCAGCTGGCGCTTTGCCGGACAGACAAAACTGCAGCAGCCGCACTCGCAGCACTCCATTCCATCATTCGCAACAAATGCTTCCTCATCACCATGCTGCGCAAGGACAGCGAGCTTCCTTGGAACAACTCTTCCTGGACACGCGTCAACACAGCGCCCGCAATTGATACAAGGACTTGGCGCAAAAGCAGACACTTCATCTTTCGTCATACACAAGAGTGCAGATGCCGTTTTTGTCGTAGGTACATTCAGATCAAACAAGGCAAATCCCATCATTGGACCACCTGAGACCACCTTCTCCGGCTCTGTCTTAAAACCACCTGCTTCCTCTATCAGATCATGATAGTTCATGCCGATTCGGACATAGAAATTTCGCGGGTCATTGACTGCATCACCTGTGACTGTAACAATCCTGTTCATTAATGGTTTTCCCTCTGCCACTGCATGGTACACAGCAACAATCGTATCTACGTTGTCTACCACACAGCCCGCATCTGCCGGAAGCATGGAAGAGTTGATTTCTCTGCCTGTCGTTGCAAAAATCAACTGCCGCTCTGCACCCTGCGGATACTTTGTTTTGAGAGGCGCTACTGTTATCTTGCTCTCTCCCTCTGTCAACCGAGTGAGCAGCTCAATGCAGTCCTGCTTATTGTCCTCCACTGCCAGAATCCCCTGTGCATTATCAAACAGACGAAGAATAATCTTCATACCATCAATCAATTTTTGCGGCTCCTCCAACATTCTCCGGTAATCTGAAGTCAAATACGGCTCACACTCTGCACAGTTTGCAATCACATATTCGATCTTATCTGGTTCTTTTGGCGAAAGCTTTACATGTGTCGGAAAGCCTGCGCCTCCCATACCAACTACACCCGCCTCTTTGATCAAGTCTATGATCTCTTTCTTATTCAATTTTTCGGGATCATGTGGAATGTATTCGACTTCCTCTAAGAGTCCGTCATTATCGATAATAATAGAATTGACCATATCCCCCGTAACGACACGCCGGGGTTCTATGACCTTTACTGTACCTGATACCGTCGCATAGATCGGGGCTGATACAAATCCACCCGCCTCTGCAATTTTTTGACCAGCGAGAATCTTGTCACCCTTTTTTACCAATGGAACCGCCGGTGCACCAATATGCTGACTGAGTGGATATACCATCTCACCCTTTGGCACAATGGTTTTCATGGGCTTATCCTTTGACAAATCCTTGCCATCATAGGGATGTACGCCGCCTCGAAATGTAAGTTTTGCCATCTTCCGCTCCTTCTTTCTTTTTTGATTTTAATGATTCCTGTCAAACAGTTGCATCATCAAATATTCTTACACCATTATACTATTTTTTCTGCCGAATTTCATTAATTTTTACAAAAATATATGTAAAACAAATCTTTGACACAGCGTTTCGCATATGGTAAGTTATATTTATATATTGAAAACTAGGAAAGGACAATGGTTCCACAATTATGAAATGCATTCAGAAAAATCTCGGGATCTTATCCCCTAAATACCCAATCGAAAATTTTTGTGTACCAAAACAGACACTGTTTATTGATATAGAAACAACTGGATTGTATGTACGAAGTTCCAATCTCTATATGATTGGATGTGCTTATCTTGACGAGAACACCGACAAGCCCGCCTGCTGGCATTCCATTCAATGGCTTGCAACCAACTACGAGGACGAAGTCAACGTATTAAACGCTTTTGTCACATTTGCAAAAGCATACCGTTATCTGATTCATTTTAACGGAAATCAGTTCGATATCCCCTATCTGCAGAACAAACTGCAGCAATATAATATCCATTTTAACTTTGATGACTTTGAGGGAATCGATATCTACAGGCGATTATCGCCATACAAGACCTTCTTAAAACTTCCGAATTGCAGGCAAAAGACAATTGAAAATTTTGTCGCTGCCACTATTCGCGAAGACCAATATACAGGTGGTGAACTGATTGACATTTATCACGAATATGTTCTGAACCATGATGCAGAAAAAGAACACTTTCTCCTACTCCACAATGAGGAAGATGTCAAGGGAATGCTTGAGATCGTCGCAGCCCTCGCAATCCCCGACCTATTCCACCTTCCAATCAAGGTTACAAAAGTTCAGGCAAATTACTATAAGGATGTAAACCAAAAACAGTGCTCGGAAATCATTATGAACTTAAAACTTCCCACTGCCATTCCTACAGAAATATCTTACGGTGCAAACGGCTGTTATTTTACAGGCTACGGAGAAGAAGGGAAACTCCGTGTTCCGATTTATGAGGGGGAATTGAAATATTTCTATTCTAATTACAAAGATTACTACTATCTTCCAAAAGAAGATCTTGCCATCCATAAATCAGTGGCTTCCTTCGTCGACAAGGATTACCGCCGACAGGCAACCGCAAGAAACTGTTACACCCGGAAAATATCTTCCTATCTTCCACAGTGGGATATCCTTTTTACCCCATTTTTCAAAAAGGACTATGATGATAAGAATCTGTTCTTTGAACTGACAGACGAATTAAAAACGCAGCGTAATGCTTTTAATCTGTATGCGCACCATATCTTTGAAATGTTGGGATCATATCACAAAAATTCCAAGACTGATTGACCAGCCTTGGAATTTTTCATTTCACATATCCTATTTATTCTTAATATAGAAGAAAGAATTCTTTCTCTCATAATTGATCTCTTTGTAATTCATAATCTGCTCTGTACTTCCTATAAACAAGATTCCCTGTGGTTTCAAAGAAGTATTGAACTTGCGGAACACTTCATCTTTTGCTTCCTCTGTGAAATAGATCAATACATTTCTGCAGACAATCAGATCACATTTGTCTGGGTATGTATCTTTTAACAAATTGTGCTGTTTGAACTGCACTCTCGCCTTGATTTCATTTGATATCTGATAGGAAGGCCCGACTTTCGTAAAATACTTCTTTTTCAAGTCATCTGGCACAGCTGCGATACTCTTCTCATTATATAAGCCAGTCTTTGCTTTCTCAATAACCTGTTTGTCAATATCTGTTGCTGTAATGTTAATCTGATTCAGCGGGATATGTTTCGAAAGCGCCATAACAAGTGAGTATGGCTCATCTCCCGTTGAGCATGCTGCACTCCACACCTTAAGATTTTTTCCAAATCGCCCAATCAGTTCAGGTATAATCTGCTTATCCATCAAAGCCCACTGCTCAGGATTCCTGTAGAACTCTGATACATTAATCGTTAGGTAATTCACAAAATCATCAAAAACAGCCTTATCATCCCGAAGCTTTCCCACAAACTTATCGTAACCCGTTACCTTATGTTTTGCAATCAAAGTATCGATTCTACGCTTCATCTGTTTTTCTTTATATGCATTCAAATCAATCTTGGTCAGTGCAAAAACTTCTTTTTTGAAATATTCATAATCAAATGCCATGAGTATTCCCCTTTCTTTCTTATAATTTCCCCTTGCACACTCCCGCCCAGCACCGCCAGCGCACTCAATCTCTTTACGCTGGTGTAACTTTCTACAAGATGAATAAATATGATATCAGAACAATATGCTCTGATATCATATTATAACATATTCAAAATCTATTCAGCATCTTCTGCTTCCTGCTTTGCAATCACTGCGTCAATATCTACAGATACAACATCGGAATCATCTTCTTTTGTCTCTGCCACTGGTGCTTCTTTTGCTTCTGGAACAAGCAATGCCTTGATGCTAAGACTGATCTTCTTGCCCTCCTCGTTAAAGTCAACTACCTTTGCTGTCACTTCCTGACCTACTGTCAAGACATCAGATGGCTTCTCGATATGCTCCTTGGCAATCTGGGAAACATGCAGCAGCGCATCAATGCCCGGCTCGAGCTCTACAAATGCACCAAAATCTGTCATTCGGGCAACCTTACCAGTCACTTCATTGCCAACTGCATACTTAGTCGCTGCATTCTTCCAAGGGTTGGAATCATCAAACTTAAGTGACAACGCAACCTTGGTTCCGTCAATATCCTTGATCAAAACTTTTAATGATTCGCCAACTTTAAATACCTTCTTAGGATTCTCAACACGTCCCCATGACATCTCTGAGATATGGAGCAGACCATCCACTCCGCCGAGATCAATAAACGCACCGAAGTCTGTCACATTTTTAACAGTACCTTCCACAACATCGCCAACACTGATCCTTGCAAATAATTCTTTCTGCATCTCAGCTTTCTTTGCAACGATCAGCTGCTTGCGATCACCGATATATCTTCTTCTCTTTGGATTATATTCACTGATCACAAATTCTATGTCCTGTCCAGCATATTTGTTCAGATCCTTTTCATATACATCTGATACAAGGCTTGCGGGGATAAAGATGCGAACCTCATCTACCACTACGCTCAAGCCGCCGTCCAATACCTGCGACACTTTAGCGGTCAATACTTCCTTGTTGTTATATGCTTCTTCAATTCTCTTGTTGCCTCTGTCAGCAGCAAGTCTCTTGTAGGTCAGGAGAACCTGTCCCTCACCATCATTTACTTTGAGAACCTTAACTTCCATCTTGTCACCAGGATTAAGGAGTGTTGTAAGGTCAACATTTGGCTCATTGGTGTACTCGTTACGCGAAAGAATACCATCTGACTTGTAACCGATGTTAAGGATTGCTTCATCTGGCTTGACATCGATGATTGTACCTTCAATTACCTCTCCTGTATGAATAGTTTTTAATGATTCTTCTAACATTTGTTCAAAAGTTAATTCTGACATAATTTTGAACCTCCTCA
>CAMWLV010000171.1 GCA_947175175.1 uncultured Lachnospiraceae bacterium | reverse complement strand
CTTGCAATATGGTTAATATACTCAGCTACCTTTGGAAAGCTATAAGAAAGAATTTGGAGAAAATCAGGAGAAAGTCAGAATATACAAATTAACAATAGATTTTCTCGAAGACCATTATCAGAAAAAGCCAACAATGACAAATTTTGAACATATGAAAGAAAAAGTGCTGGATACGATATTCGCACTGGATGAAGAGGAGTTTAAGCAGCTCATCAGCGACACATGTATGGATGAGGGCGATTCAGATGAGATTTTTAACTGCGGATTATGCGAAGAAATTTATGGTGACTGTGATGTTGTCCCTGAATGCAACAGCTGCATGAAAAAGTATCTGGACTGGTGTGCAAAGGAATACCGACATGAACCAGAATCCGCGCTGGAAGACAAGGAAGCTATCCTGATGAGGCTGAAACTCCTGTTAAGGGTGACAAGGGCAGGGAGCGGTGTCATGAATCTGGTATTGAGCGAGGATGGAAATAGGGTAACAATCCAGTATGCACAGGGCAGCCGTGACGTGAATATAGAGTGTGATTCAGGTTATGCCATGATCATGGATGTGCTGAGGGCTTTGTAATACGGAATTAAAGGAAGTGGTGATAATGGAAGGTTTGACTGTTAATGAATATGCAGATTTAAAAGGGTGTACTGTTCGCTATGTGCAAAAGCTGATATCTGACAATAAATTACGAGCAACTGAAACCTTTGGTGCTGGCGGTGATGGTGGAAAGAGTTATCTGATCCCCCTGTCCAACATAGAACCAGAGCTGCAGAAGAAATACCAGCGCAGGCTTGCAAGGCAGCATTCCAAAGAGATGAAGGAAGCTGCTGCCCCTGAATCTCCCAATATGGAACTTTTCACGGAAGAGGAGAGGGTGGAGATAACCCTGTGGAAGCAGATCCTTGCAGAGTGGAACATATTCCGCAATGAATACAGGGATAAGAATGGAAAGAAGAACATGGCGGAGGCAGATGCCATTCATATAAAAACACTTGAAGAGAGGTATCCTGATATGAAATTTTCGCGGAGGATACTGCAGCGCAAGGATCAATATCTGCGAGAGCGGGGTGAGGTCTCCTTGATCGACCACAGAGGGAAGCATGACAACCACGGCAGGGTGATTGATGATTACGTGTTTGGCATCTTCGAGAATTTTTACCTTGACCAGAGCCGAAAGAGCGTCAGGAAGTGCATGGAGTTGACGGAGCTGCAGTTAAAGCGCAGGGGAATGGAAGACCTGCTGCCCCTGCCAAGTGAGACTACATTTGCAAGGGAGATTGAACGGAATATCCCTGTACCAACGCTGAGATACCGCAGGTTTGGCGACAAGGCAATGAAAGACGAATGTGGGCTGTACATAAGGAGGAGCTACCGTGACCTGAACAGCAATGACATATGGGTATGCGACAACCATACCTTTGACGTGTTTATTCATGACGAGGGTGTAAAGAAACCTGCAAGGGTATACCTGACAGGATTTTTGGATGTCAGGAGCCGGAAGATGGTGGGCTGGTATGTGACAACAGCCCCTTCATCGGACGCGACACTTGCAGCACTCCGGCGTGGGATCGAGAAGTACGGTATCCCAAAAGTGATCTACTCTGATAACGGACGCGAGTTCTTAACGCATGACATCGGTGGGCGCGGGTTCCGCAGGTCGGCAAAGACAGATGGACATGAACCGCCGACGATCCTGCAGAATCTCGGGATTGAGTTTAGGACTGCCCTGGTGCGGAACGCAAAAGCCAAGATAATCGAAAGGGCATTCCTTGACGTGAAGAACGATTTCTCCAAACTTTTTGAGGGGTACACAGGGGGAACGATACTGGAAAGACCTGAAAGACTTAAGAAAACAGGGAAAGATGCGGAGAACTTCCTCCTGCGGGATGAGTTTGTGAAGTATGTTGACATTTTTATTCAAGGGTATTTCAACAAGCGCAGCCATTTCGGGGATGGCATGGACGGCAAAACGAGAGATGACGTGTATGCGGAATGCCTTGTTGAGAAACGCACGGCGACCACGGATGAATTAAACCTGATGATGTTGAGAAATTCGAGACCAGTGAAGGTAAGCCGCAACGGCCTGAAACTGAGCATCAATGGAAAAGACCTGTATTTCATATCAGCAGAGCTTTTGTATCATCATTTCGGTGAGATGGTTTACTACCGTTTTAATCCTGATGACCTGAAAGAAGTGCGTGTCTATGATGAGCTTGACCGCTTCATTGGGACGGCGCAGCAGATCGCAACGCTGAGCTACTTTGCAACAAAGGAAGAGGTACAGCGTGAGATGCAGAAAATACGCAGTTTTGAAAAGATGGTCAAGGCGTACAAGAAAAATAAGGGCATTGAGACGGACAGTGAGTTGACACTTATCATGGAAGAGGCTTCACGGAAGATGGCGCTTGGCGAGAATCTTGATCCGAAAGTCATCGTGCCGATTAGAAGTAATGAGCAGCCAGCATTGGCGGAGGCAGTCGGAAGCAGTGAAAAGATTGATTACACGGAGGCACTTGAAAGGCTGCGGAAGGCAAAAGAAAGGACGGAGTGACATGGTTATTACTATAAATGTGACAGCAATCATTATAACAGCATTAATATGCCTAACGGTTACCGTATTGTGCCGTATGGGAATAAAAGACGGAAATAAAGGAGGGGACAGAGATGAGTGATATTCAGTTGACAATGACGGAGCAGGATGCGATAGACGCCCTGCGGAAGTACATACTTGACACAGGAAAGACACAGACGGCGGTCGCGAAAGAGCTGAATATTAGCTGCGGCGCTCTGAGCAGCTTTTTAAAGGGGACATACAAGGCACCACATACCGTAATCCCCAAAGTGCAGGAATTATTGAGTCTCAGGGAGAAGAAAAAGGTGGCGCCCAGAAAGCCGGACTATGTGGAAACGGGCATCAGCCGCACCGTACTGAATGCCATCAAGTATAGTCACATACAGGGGCAGGTATCCGTGGTTTACGGTGATGCAGGGATTGGGAAGACAATGGCATTCAGGCGCTATCTTGAAGAGAACAGTCTTGCAGTCGGCATTACGATAAGCCCCACATATTCCAGCATAACCGGAGTGAATGAGCTCCTGGCGGAGCAGATCGGCGTCAGGGAACGCGTGGCGCGCAGGATAACAAAGGAGATCGTGACAAAACTTCGGGGCAGTGGCAGGGTGATTATCATTGACGAGGCACAACACCTGACAACAAGAACACTCAACCACCTGCGCTGCATCTCGGACGAATCCGGCATCGGGATATGCCTGATCGGGAACCTGGAAGTATATACAAGGATGAAGGGAAGCGGGAAGGCGGATTTTGCGCAGCTCTTTTCCCGCATCGGGATGGCAAAGCCGATCATGACTATTGACATCACAAGGGATGACGTGAATAGGATTTTTGGACAGTATGAGATAGATGAGGAACCGCTGGACATGCTTTACAGGATATGCCAGACCAATTACGGACTGCGCGGGGCAGTAAATGTATTTGTCAATACTGCTGCCGTATTTGAGCAGATAACGGTGGCAAACGTGACAAAGGTGATGCGGGACATGAACATCGGTATAAGTGCATAGGAGGCAGGATTATGGATGAATTAAGGGAAAATTACTGGCGAACAATCAGCAGGACGCGCGCGTCAGGGCGCATTGCGCAGGGAGTAAAGAAAAAGACGGAAAAAAGCTGGGAGCAGTTTGACGAGGATGTCATCAGGGAGGCGCTGCGGATACATATTGACAGGTATCCCAATTATAAGGAGACATATACTGCAGGCATCATGCGCAACCTGCAGCGTCAGAAAGATGCGGGCAGGCCTGCTGCCCAGAAACCGGGAAACAGTTTCAACAGCGGTATGCAGAATAATTATGACATGGATGAGCTTGAAAAGCAGATTCTTGCAAACCAATAGGAGGGATATATGACAAATGCAGATATGATCAGGGTGGCGAGTGATGAGGAGCTCGTACAGTATCTTATCGACAGGGTGGATATGATGCTGGCAGGGAGCAGCGCACAGATATGGTTTGGCAACTTTGGAGGTACAGCCGCGACGAAAAAGGAAGCAGAAGAGCTGGAGCTTGCCTGGCTCCGCAGTGAGGTATAGGAAAGGGGTGTAGGCATGACGCAGATAGCCATGGTAATAGAGGGCCCGGATTCCAGGCAGGTATCAGAGCAGATCAGCTCCATGCTGCTTGCAGTGGTTGCACAGAATAATGTCACACTCAGGAAATTTGAGATGGATGAGCTTTCAGCAGAGCTCCAGAATGATGTGGGTATTACAATACCAGAATTTATGCGGAAAAGAGACGCAGGACAATAAAATAACATACACGCCCCATCCGGGGCGCCTAATGCGGCCAGTGGACGGTCCGAAGCCCGTGAAAATGCAGACGGGGCAGCAATACACAGAGCACAGGAAAGGAAAGTGAATGTATGAGGAAGAGAATGGAAGAATCCGTATTGAAGACATGGGACGAGGTGGATACCGCACTTAAGGAGATCGCGGAGGCAGAAAACCAGATCGCGATCCTTGAATCAAGTCTGAACATAACAGTCAATACGCTGAAAGAGGAGTTCAAGGAAAAGTCTGAACCGTACAGGTCGGAGATCAAGAAGTATGAGGCAATGGTAAAGGAATTTGTAACAGACCATAAAACGGATCTGAAGGGCAAAAGCAGGGAATTGACGTTTGGAAAGGTAGGCTTTCGTCTTTCCACGAAGGTTGTTCTTCCGAAGAAGCTTGACAGACTGATCAAGGCACTCCGCAGGAACGGGATGGATGACTGCATCCAGACGGAGGAAAAGGTCAACAAAGATATTCTGAAAGCATATGATGAAAAAGAGATCATTGCAGTCGGGGCATCGCTTAAAAAAGAAGACACTTTCTGGTATGAGACCAACAAGGATGAGTCCATCTCCAGGGAGGCTGTGTCATGAAAGGCGTCACACCCGCACAGCTGCGAAAGATACATGCATGTGCGCGTGAGTGCGGCATGGATGACGACCTCCTGCATATTGCCGTAAAGGATATCACAGGGCACAGCAGTCTGAAGGAGTTGACAGCCGAAGAAGCCTGTCTTGTGATCGACACGATGGAGGGGAAGCAGGGAACCAGCGCGGCCGTGGACGGTGCAACACCAAAACAGATGCGTTACATAAAGGATCTGATGAAGCTGCTCGGCTGGGTGGACGATAAAGAAGAGCTGGACATGGCGCGCCTGGACGGAATGTGTAAAAAATATGCAAAAGTGGACAGTCACAAGTGGCTTTCAAGGGCAGGTGCAAGCAATATCATAGAGGCATTAAAGAAGATGCTGGAGCGTCAGCGTGCACAGCCATTAGATTAAAATACTGGACAAACGGGCAGGAGGTGGCATATAATGGAACGGAAGGAACAGACAGTTATTGACAGCCTTACACCAGATGATCTGCAAGAGAACCACCGGGCGATCGCCGACGCAGTCGGGATGGATGGTCTGAAACTTCTGTGTGCGGCATTTGGGGGCAGTTCGATCTACATTCCACAGTTCAAGGAACTTGCGAAGAACAGGGTGTATAAGTGTATCTACACGGAATATAACGGGAACAATATAAAGGAGCTTGCCATAAAATATGACGTGAGTGAGTCAACCGTCTATAACATCATCCGGGACAGGATAACCAAAGGGAATATGAAAAAAGTCCTTCCTGGCCAGATGAACATTGCGGACCTGCAGTTATAGGAAAAATTGCAGCGTGGAAAGTACAATAAATGAATATGATGATAAAATAACCATTGTAAAGATTTATATTCTTTACAGTGGTTATTTTTTTACGGGCACACCGGATGTCTGTACCGGAGGGGTATGAATGAGCGACAGGAATACAAAAGGAATGAATGCTGCTGCAGCCACGATTACGGCAGCCACCATGCTGTCAACAGCGTTGAAGATAACGGGGGTGGATATAATGGATGCAGGGACGCTTGAGACTTTAAAGGAAATAATTGACATAGGCATAACACCAGTACTTTTAATCGTGTTTGTCTGCTACTTTATAAGCAAGAGCAAGGACGATGATAAGCGGGTGAATACGGCATACAAAGAAACACAGGGAAAGATAGAAGAGATGGCTGCCAGTGCACGGAAACATGAGGATACTATGGCTGCGGAAAATGCAAAACGTGAGGAGATGCTGCGCAGCGAGGCTGAAAAGCGTGAGACGATGCTGCGCAAGGAAGCTGAAAAACGTGAGAGTATGCTGATGCTCAACATGGAAAAGATAACAGTATCAATGGACAGTATCACCAGGACGCTTGACAAGATGGAAAATTCCTTTTCCGGCATTGAGAGCAGGCTGGAAAAGATAGAATACAAGATTGGTGAGGACGGTGGCAGGAATGGATGAGATAAAGGTTGCGGAAGCCAAGACACTCAGGGGGGATATCATAGAGAAACTTTACCTGTATTATGGACAGGATATCAGGATTATGGCGTTAAAGAGTGCCCTGCGCACAAAGGGCTATGTAAACGATGATGAGATTAAAAAGGCTATATTTTATCTCGGCGGCGAAGAAAAGCGTTATATTCATGTCGAGGTCAATGAGAAAAACTGGCTTGACGGGTACATCTGGCTGACACCTGCGGGTGTGAATCTTGCAGAGCGTGATATAGAGGACAAGGGGGTAATACTTGATGAGTAATGTATTTGACACAGCGGAGAAAGAAGTCATAAGGGCAGAAATATTAAGCACCTGCGAGATGGCAGGGCAGGGTGGTGCTGATACAAAGGTATTAAGGGCAGTGCTCAAAAAGGCGGGATATGAGCTGGATGAGAATGCTGTAAAGGAGCAGGTACATTATCTGGAATTAAAAGGACTTGTATCTGTCCAGGATGTTAACAATAAGCAGCTTAAAATAAGCAGGACGCTGGTGAGCATAACAGCGCTGGGGATTGATTACATTGAGGGAAATGCACCGGACATACCGGGGATAGGTGGCTGACATGGAAGATAAGAACAGGAGCCACGGAAAGATCGCCAGACTCCCCGCCCCGCTGAAAAAAGAAGTGGAGGACAGGCTGCTGAACGGTGACACTTATGAGAGCATATCCGGTTATCTTGCAGAGCAGGGCGAAGATGTACATATATCCAGTGTATGCAGGTACGGGAAAGGGTTTTTAAAGAAATTTGAATCTGTGCGCATCGCAAAGGAATTTGCAAAGCTTCTGGCAGAGGATAATGTTGACAGGCCGGCAACGGAGCTGCACGAGGCCAACAATCTACTTGCCAGCCAGATCATCATGGAAGCGATGGTTGATGATGACATGGACGCAAAGACGAGGGCAGAGGCGGCAAGGAGCATTGCCACGCTGCAGCGCGCCCAGGTATCAAATGAAAAGTTAAAGATCCAGGCACGTAAGGAGCAGGGAGCGGTCCACATTGCGATGCAGCTTTTGCAGGATAAAATCTTTGCAGAGCTTGGCGAGAAGTATCCTGATGTTGCAGCGAAGCTGATGCAGCTGGCTGAGGAAACAGAGGCAGAGATGCAGAAAGTACAGTGACCGCGTATAAGCCCCTGTAAGGCGTTTTATCTTTCCGGTGCGGAATTCTCCGCCTGAAAATTTTTAAAGCGAATTTAACGAAGTTAAAAAGATTTTAAACATGGTCTGGCGGCATGGGTGCAGTAGTATTTCCATGCCCTGAAAAAAGAGGACAAAAATGTAAAGTAAGGTGACGTCATGAAAACGTGGAAAGAACTTGCATGGTCATACTATTTTGAGAGCCGCATGTCCATAAACGACATAGCAGCGGCAACCGGAATATCACGCCAGAGCATATCAGCATACCTGAAAAGCTGTGAAGGTTTTGACGGGGAGAAACAGAACCGGAAAAATGAAAACCGCGCAAAACGCAGGATCTATAAAAGGGAAAAGAACAGGGAATATCAGAGCGCCGCACGAATGCCTGTAACAGCTGAGAGCATGCGGCGGGAACATGACCTTGCAGCGTTGGAGCTTTCCCATGAAATATATCACTGAAAGGCTTTAAAGCCTTTTTTAAATTGTTTAAAAAAGGGGTTTAACACATGGGCAGTCTGGCAGAGCAGTACAAAGCACAGATGAACAGGGCAGAGACGGAGAGGGACAGGAACCTCCGCGAAGGACGCAGTAACCTGCGTAAGTTCTGCAATCTGAGAAAACCGGATTTCTATAAAGGGATACGTACATACCAGGATGAGCTGTGCGATACCCTGCAGGCCTCCTATGAAAAAAAGCTTGTCAGTGAAAAAACTGGGAAGCCAATCAAATACCTGATTATCAACATGCCGCCTGGATATGGGAAATCATACACGCTGGCGAACTTCGCCAACTGGTGTTATGGGCAGAATGTAAAGAACAAGATCATAACAGTCAGCTACAACAACATCATCGCTCCTGAATTTGCTCGGACTACAAGGGACATGGTACAGGAGGAAGGGGAACCGGGTGAGGATTCCTATACTACAAGGGATTTCTTCCCCCATGTAAAAGTCAAGTATGGTGATGCATCCGTTATGAAGTGGAGCCTTGAAGGAAGCTATGCAAGCTATCTTGCAACAAGCTTTGATGGTACAGTGACTGGTATGAGGGGCAATATCATCATAATAGACGATCCGATCAAGAATGCAAAGGAAGCTGCGAATGATGCAGTAAAAGAGTCACACTGGAATTACCTGAAGAACACGCTTTCATCAAGGGCATTACCAGGCGCACTGTGGATCATAGTGCTGACACGCTGGGCGACAGACGACCTTGCAGGAAGGCTTCTCGAAGCATATCCTGACAAATGCCATGTGTTAAAGCTGACGGCACTGGATGTTGATTGGCAAATAATCTGCACCTACTTTCAGCAGATTATTTTATCCCGGTTT
>CAMWLV010000170.1 GCA_947175175.1 uncultured Lachnospiraceae bacterium | reverse complement strand
CATATTAAAGAATTGGTAAATATTTTAAATTTACTCATTTATAGTTATAAATATATTTTTTGAAAGGAGATCTGGTTATGGCATTACCACAGGAAAAAATTTATACACTCGAAGATATCTACGCACTGCCAGATGGCGAGCGGGCAGAACTGATTGATGGACGCATTTACAATATGGCACCACCAAACCGCATTCACCAAAAAATCAGTTGGAAATTGCATCAGACAATCGCGAATTATATTACTTCCAAACAAGGAAACTGCGAAGTATATGCCGCACCATTTTCCGTTTTTCTGAATAAAGATGACAAAAACTATGTCGAGCCGGACATTTCTGTCATCTGCGACAAGAACAAGCTGGATGACAAAGGCTGCGTCGGAGCGCCGGACTGGATCATTGAGATCACTTCCCCTTCGAACCCGGAAACTGATTATGGAGTCAAACTCTATAAATACCGCACTGCGGGTGTACGGGAATACTGGATTGTAAATCCCCTAAAACGTGCTGTTATCGTTTACGATTTTGAACATGAAAAACTTACAAACCTCTATTCTTTTGAGGATACGATTCCAGTTTGTATTTATGAAGATCTGAATATCTGTATTGCAGATTTATTAGGTACTGTAGAACATAAGGACAGCTAAAGCGAGGTAAAACAGATGTCTAAAATTTATGACGGAATCCTAGGTGTTGCAATCGGAGACGCTTTAGGAGTACCTGTAGAATTTGAATCCAGAGCAGCTATTGCAATAGACCCCGTTATCACTATGCGGGAGTACGGAACGCATCACCAACCAGCAGGAACATGGTCTGATGATACAAGCCTGACTTTGGCATTGTTGGACAGCATCATTAAAAATCAAGGGCTCGACTATTATGATATCATGGATAAATTTTCCGAATGGCTTCTCTATGGCGAGTACACAGCTAACGGAGAAGTATTTGATGTCGGAAATGCAACCAGCAGGGCAATCATGAATTATGGGAGAAGATGCAAACCTTTAAAATGCGGTGGTGCGTCAGAATTTGAAAATGGAAACGGCTCTCTGATGCGTATTCTTCCGACTGCATTTTACATCAATACACATTCCGGGCTAACGATAGACGATCGCATGGGGATCATACATAATATTTCTTCATTAACACACAGACACCCAATCAGTCTGATCGGCTGCGGCATTTATATCAGTATTGCATTATCATTCATATCAGGTAAAACTCCCTTAACCGAGGGAATACAACAAGGCATTGCAGAAGCATTTCGGTATTATGAAAATCAAGGCTGGAGTGATATTTCCTCCTATCTCCGCCTAAAAGATGTGATAGCATTTAAAAATCTATCAGAAAACGATATCCAAAGCAGCGGATATGTCGTGCACACTCTGGAAGCGGCAATTTGGTGTCTTCTTCAAACGGATTCCTATGAATCATGTGTACTAAGAGCGGTAAATCTCGGTGACGACACAGACACAACCGGAGCAGTTGCCGGTGGTCTGGCAGGTATTTATTATGGAGCTGACAGCATTCCACAAGAATGGCAGGCGGCAATTGCGAAAAGGGAATACATTAAACATTTGTGTGCTGCGTTTGAAGACTGTATATCTGCCAAGCCCCCAGAGTATGATCAATAGCAGCTTCATGCTCTTTTCAAAACGCAAAACGATATGCGAAATCATATTTCGCAGCAAGACCCTCAATAAGCAGTCATCACCGCATCTGCATTTCCTCCATTCATATCCAGCCACAGACAATAGGCGGGCTCTACGCTGTTTCCCTCATAGATGTAAAAAAAGTTGTAGCTTCCATGTGTGACATAGGCATACCGCTGGGCAAGTCTGCCCTGCTCATCGTAATAACTATCCTGTCCCCAGAATGACGTACCAAACAAGATATGGTGATGATGATAATGTTTGAAATACAACGTCTTGTCATCGCGGTATATGTATTCCATAGAAAGCAGACTCTCTTCTGACGGGTCACCTTCCCCATAATCCACAACTGTCCCCCTCGCCTCAAAGGAGGATAGCATTCCATCGTCTGTGTATACATAGTTTTCCTGATATCCTGATACATTACTCCTTCTGGCGTCTCTGCCATCATAGGAAAGCGTAGAAAAAGTGTCTTCGTCCCACTTTCCGCGCACTACCTCATCGAAGCAAAATCCCCAGCAGCGCGTTACCTTCTCCAAGTCGTAGTTGTAATTATAGTCATAGAACATCCCGCAGCCCTGTCCTTTTTTAGCATCAAAATACATCTCTACAATCCGGTTCTGAAATTGGTCATGATACTCATAAAACGGCTTTTCCCCCTCAAAACCATAAGCTGCCAGAAGTGCTTCACGATCTGCATATGTCAGATATTCCACACCGTTCTCTGTGATGCAGCAAAGTTTGATCTCATCACTATTTTCCCACTGCCAAAACTGTTGCAGACCATTTCGGAATAGAAACTGATAATACTGATCGTTCACCAAATTTCCCAGCTGGTCGCGCTCCACATAACCAAAATAAATATCTTTCTGCTCCAGACAGTCCCAGATATGCAAGAGTTCCCTCTTGCCGGAATCCTCCTCTGAATCACTGCCTGCTGTCAACGTCCATTTGTGCAGCTCTACCACTTGCCTGCTCTCCTCATTGATGCGGCAGAGTGTATTCATCTTGACATTTCCTGCTGTTTTGGAGACCCAAAACACATTATCATTTGCCTCGCATTCCTGATACCAAGGAACTTGCACTGGCTCTATCGAAAAACAGTTCTCTTTCTCCTCCCACGGATAACAGAGTCCCATCGCCCCTGTATCCGCCGCATCTGCGGGAAAAATGATTAAATCCTTATCGTAACCGTAATAATGAAACAGCCTGTCAAACCGATACGTCAACTCGCCTTTCGCGATACCGCACGGAAATACCTGCACCAGTTTTCCGGTATCATCATACAGCCGAAATTCCCGTCCGTTGCGCATACTGCCCTCAGCCATCTCGCACAGAACAAGCGACCACCCTTCTGTCGAATAGCTAAACGGATAGTCCACTGCTGTCATCACTGTCTCCGAAATGGCTGCATCTTCTGCCTCCCTATGTAGATACAAGTCACTCCATGCCACAGCCCGATCAATACCAATTCCAGAAACGAATCCTATCATCAGAAACCAAAGTCTCCGACCTCTCCTTTGCGCTCTCATCGCTTTCACCTTCCATTGCTCCCTGCTATATGTTTTTACCATTGCTCCAGGTCAGATTGATACTTCTTTTCTCATATATTTTTATTTTACTGTTGTCCATTATTCATTTTCGATCTACTTCTCCACTCGTTCAATGATACAAGTATGTTCTTTCGTCTTTTTCTCATAGCTGATTCCCACAAGCAGGATTTCACCATAATAGTCCTTGAGTGAATCAGGATATCTCTTTTCTTTGATCTGGTCAATTGCCGCATCTGCACCCTGATTCCACTTTAATTCCACGACGATCACTGGACGCTGCGGACATTTCGGCAGCGGCAGATAAACTAAATCCGCAAATCCTTTTCCACACGGATACTCGCGGATCGGTTTCTGATAATACGCAAATGAAGCGAGAAGTGCAATCATGACTGTGCAGTTTAATGAATTTTCATCATTGTATTCAATACTGGAAATAAAGTCATTGTGCGCTTTCTGTACCAATTCTGCAACACGTTCCTGCTCTGAATCAAGCAATGCCGCCAACGTATCTTTAGAATATTTTAGAAACTCCGACAATGTATCACTCTGATCATTTTCCATATAGTGATAAAAAATTTCCCGGATTTCCTTGTTTGGCACATACGCCTCCTGCGTGTCATCATCATACGCAAAATAGCCCAGATGAATCAGAGTCGTGATAATCTGGTCTTTATTGTGAAATGTATGCATGTCATTTCTGCAGCCAAACACGCTGACAGACACGCGGTTTCCGGAAAGCATCTGAATAACCGCTTCCTTTAATCCATCGAAATTATATTCAATTAGACTGCGTATATCTTCATATGTTCCTGTCTCCGTCCAATACTGCTGAAACTTTTTGCTTTCCACCGCCCGTACCACTGACAGGGGATTGTACACTTCTACACCACTTAGATTATACCCATCATACCAGTACTTCATTTCGTCTGCTGACACACCATGCTTTTCGCATAACTCCTGTACTTCCTCTTCTACAAATCCAATATCTCCGCCCAAGTCCCTTGCATCGAGCATCGTATATTCATCAAAGTTATTCACTGCAGACTGCCCTTTTGCGCGAACCATCGGAAGGATTCCTGTCAGATACGCGAGACGGACATAATCCTGCGCTTCGGCATTTTTGAACATCATTCGCATAAACTCAATATAATCCAATCGCTCCTTGCTGTTCTCGGAAAGCTCCCGTATCGGATAATCCCACTCATCAAAAATGATGACGAATTCATTTCCTGTTTCCGCATTGATGATTGCCAATGCATCCGCTAAATTTTCATCCCCGTCAATCAGATCTGGATACGCCTCCCGCAGCTCTTTTACCACATTCTTCTGCAAGAATTTCTTAGGATTAATATTCTGATCTTTCGCTTTTACAAACTGCGCCTGAATATCCATAAAAATCGTATCATATTTATTGAGATTCTCTAAAAAAACTTTGTCTTTTACACATTTCAACGGCTCAAACAGCTCTCTTGAGTCCGCTCCCTTGCTGAAATAAGCCACGAGCATATGCGCTGTGATTGATTTTCCAAAGCGGCGCGGGCGGCTGTTGCAGATGAATTTTTTATTTTGTTCTATCTTCTCTAATATGCAGTTTAGAATAAGAGTCTTATCAACAACATATTTCTCTTTCAGGAAATTGTTAAATTTGTTATTGTTATTATTCAAATATCGTCCCATATCCCACGCTCCTGTTCCATATTGCCTGCTTGACTGATTTATCAATATTATAGCCCAATCCCAATTATTCTGCAATTAAAGTTTCGCTTTATTGACCGCCTACTCCATTCTCATACCTTGATTTTCTGAAAGCATTCGACTCTGAATAAAAAATCGAACGCCGCTCGATCGGAGGATTTAAGAGATGTCTGCGGGTATCTTGATAATTGGGCAGGTATTGTGATCGTGCGGCATAAAGATATTCATCTTCTTGTAAAATTTTCCGAATATTCCAAAGTTCCAGTCATCAATGCCATGACAGATATCAATCACCCCTGCGAGGTTTTATCAGATCTTTATGCCCTGTCAAAAATTAAGAAGGAATTTAGTTTATTAGCAGTTCAGCAGGCTATAATGATCTGGTTTATGATGAATGAGTGTCCTAGATAAAAGTAAATATTTATAGGAAAGCCATACACAAAAAATGCACCAGACATACAATCTGTCCGGTGCATTCGACCCAACTATTTTTACAAACTAACACAACGATGTCTGTGTAAAGAAAAATAAAAAGCGAACAGTAACATTAAGCTTTTCTGACCGGAACCCACAGCTCGCAAAACAGACCACTCTCGCCATTCTCAAAATAGATCTCATAATCCGTATCATCTGTCTGCACATAACCAGTCTGTGGGGAAAACTCCTTGAAAAACTTGCTCCATGTCTCACCCAGACAATTCCCATCATCACCAAAGCACTTAAATACAGCATAGTCCGCTGGTTCTGTTTTCCACATGGAATATCCGTTATTCATAAGCTGCTGCACGCCTGCCATGTCAGTATCCTCATCGACACGGACACCAATCCCATAATTGAAGTGCGTTTCGTTGTCCTTCGCAGGACTGCACAGACCGTACAAATCCCTTTTCCCTGCAGCGCGAAGCTGCCTCATCGGTTCAATCAGATTTTTCTCACCACACTCTGTCCAGAAATCGGGAATGCTGTGATCATTGTCATCATTGACACTCTCATTTGGAAAAGCCCTTACCAATGCAATAAATTGCTGTTGTTCTCTGTGTTCCATTCTGTAATCCATAATACTACCACCTTCCAATATGATTTTTATCGCGAGGGGATTAAACAAGTGAAGCTTTGCACCTCTCCGTTTTGCCTGTTTCGGCGTTGAACCATGAAACCGCGAAAAGGCCTTGGAAAAACTTTCCGGAGATTCATACCCATACTTGTATGCAGCATCAATCACCGACAAATCTGTCGTCTGAAGTTCCTGCGCTGCCAACGTGAGACGCCTGCTTCTGATATACTCGTTAGCGGTCATTCCGGTGACAAAGCTGAATGTATGGTGAAAGTTATAACTCGACATGTGTACACTCTTTGCCACATCAGCATAATTGATATCTTCAAAAATATGCTCCTCCATATAATTGATTGCCTGCTGAATCTGTTGTATCGACACTTTGTTCAATCCTCCCTTCGATAAATTCATTGTAGACGATGATGTCTGGAAAATCCTGTCTCCGTTTGCACAGATTTGTCTCAGAATTCCGGCATTTCCGTAAAGACCACTTTTTCCCCATCCGCTACACCGACATATATTTCATTTGTTTCTCGTCCGATTTTCAGATAGTGCTCTATCACAAATTTAGAGGTATATGCCATTTCTAATGCTGTCAGGTCCGAAAAATCAAACCATCTGCTGAGTCCCTCATTTGAGACAAGATTCTCGTCCACACCATGATTTAACACGGCAAAAAAGTAATAATTCTGCCGAATCTCCCCTTTTGTCCTGCGCAGCGTAACATACCGCAATGACAGATCATGAAGATCACGCTCCGCGAGCCCCAGTTCTTCCTCTAATTCCCGCAGTACGCAGGCTCTCGCGTCATTCAGCTCAGACTCCTCAAAGTGACCTCCTGCAGAGCCAACCCAGACATCATTCACCACCCTGCCGCCCTGCCTGAAAAGCAATAGCATTCTTTCATCACTTGTAATGTACACAGATGCCATATTTCTCAATTTTCCATCCATGTTCCTGTCTCCTTATTAATCTTTCTTTTCAAATGTACCCTAAATAAATCCTACTATATCCGCGCACATCCTTCAATAAAAGTTTAGAAATAATTGTACATACTCGTCTTCAACTGACCCTCAACTTGACAGGGATAAGCCAATCGCGTATATTATCTATAGTATAACTGTTCAGTGTTTTCATAGTTTTTACCGCGTATTGTTTCTGTTATAATCAAATATTGTCAAAGGAGAAAATAATGGCAACTAACAACATCGTTATCTACCGAAAAATTTATTTATTTGAAACCCCACTAATCTATGTCGAAAACCGCGATGAACTACCAGACTGGAAGAAGTATCTGCTTGAAAATGACAAGATCCGTTTTACGGAAAGCAACTGGAATCAATATAGTCATATTTTTGAAGATTTTAAGTCTGCTGTAAGGGCAAGTGCCGAGTTGGCATTAAGGAACTGTTAATAAATTACTCATGACAATGCCAAGCCGGCTTCTGCGAAGCTGGCATATCTAAATGCCCATCTGCGGCATCAGAAAATCTTGACATAGCCCACTATGCCTGCGATTTTCTTCTTTGCAGCTGGACATTTATACGGCATCCTTGTCACAAGTAATTTCTGAACAGTTCCTAAGGCAGCTAAAACATACCTATGACCGCATTGAAAACAGTATTACCATCAGCCGTGAGCAGGAGCTTGAAAATAACAGAAATATACTGAATCAGTTTTTATACGATGAATTTAATGTAAGAGAAATGTATATTGAACGGGAAAACAACGGCGAAATCTGGAGCTATTTTCTCAAACAGGAACGCGACTCGTCCGGATCAAGAAAACGCATCACAGGAATCAAAAATCATACGACAAACCTATGCTATACGTATGTCAATGCCAACTTTCCCAATATAAATTGCAACGGACGAACAATCACCATAAACGGCAGCGAATATCCCGCATATGTAAACACAGAGATTTATGGCGGTACTGTATTTGTTGTCGAATCCCGTATGCTCTATTACCACTATTATGACTACATCTGCCAGCGTGATGGACAGCTGCTTTACTATGCTGTGGGAAATCATGAGGAAAAGAAAAATCCAGTAAAATCCAAAGTTCCCATACTAAAATCGATTGAGTATCTGGATAAGGATAAGAGCTATCGCCTGGAAATATCAAATGACACAGAACCAGCGCAGATTAAAACAATGCTGAAAAAACTCTTGAAAAATGAAGAGATCAGTGTGATTCGGATCACTGGCGGGGAACACAACGCAGAAACATTAATATATGGAACGGAGGAAAAATACTTCATTGCAGTCAGGGACAACACTGGTATCCGATTCGCCAGAAAGGAATGTTTTGATAACCATTTTGTAGAGGAATTTGGTTTGCATATTCAGGCAATGTGTATTGTGGAATATCCAGTATATATTCATGATTTTATAGAAAATATCATCTGCTCAGACTATGGATATCATCTGATGGCATGGGTATATTTCTATGATGAACAATTGCAGTTTGATTTTCCGACACCCGATTTCTCACAGGCTGCCACGGTAACACTGCCTAAGTCCAAAACAAAGAAACCACAGGTTGTCTGTACGGAATTTAGCTATAAAATGAATCGTTCCACGCAGACACTTGGTGAGGATAAGCTGTCTGGCATGACCTCGAAAAAAGTGTACAATCTCGCCGTCAAAAAGATTGAGACGGGAAAGCTGTCCTATCTGTCGATCTGCGCAGTTTGCAATGAGGAAGATGAGAAAAATCTGGTGCTTTATGGCGATGGGACACTCTTCTCGATCGGAATCATTGATACAGCAGAAGAAACAGCGCTCTGCTATGATAATGACAGTGGCGATGAACGCTTAACGAATCTCGGCGGTCAGGATTTTCCCAATACGATGATAACCGGGGATATGCAACTGATACGAGATATCGTGAAATGCTTCTGTGAGCAATGTCTGCCGCTTGACTCAGTTAGGGACTGTAGAAAAATAACTGACACATCTTGACTTGTCTATTTCTCCGATTATAAATT
>CAMWLV010000169.1 GCA_947175175.1 uncultured Lachnospiraceae bacterium | reverse complement strand
CCATAATATTTATAATACAGCGTATTTTCCCAGTCTCCCCCATAGATATTCATCTGTTCAATGGCATAATTGACTTCCTCCAGCAGTTCTGTGTCTTCCTTTCGCACGATCGCATAAAAATTCTCCGTCATCAGTGTATCCAGCGTTTTCTCGTTTTCCGTCTTTCTCAGACTGCTCGTCAGAATCGCATCAATACTTCCATCCTTCAAAGCCGCCGCCAGCTCCTGTGAATCTTCAAATTCCTTCGTGCTATAAGAAAACTGTTTCTCCTCGGCAAACTCAGCCAGACTGGCATTCTGACTGCTCCCTGTCAGCAGGCCGACACACATACCATCGTAGGTTCTGTAATCCCCGCTGTGAAAGCTCGTGTTATCCGCCAGAACAGAGAGAACCGTACTGTTTCGCCCAACAGGATACGAAAACGCAAACTTTTCCTCGCGTTCAGGATTTTTTCTGGCAGACGTAACCAGGTCAATCTCACCGTTTTCCAACATGGTCAGCATATCACTCCATGAATTGTCATATCCGACATATTCAAAATTCAGATGGGAATATTTCGAGATCATCTGCAGAAGCTCTATGCCGTACCCAGTCAGCTTTTCCTCCTCATCTTTTATATGATAGCCATCGAAATAGAAAATGCCTGCCTTCACGCCCTGATCAACCGGATTCTCCGACGCATTCTCTTCAGATGCACTCACAATCATAATATCGGAAACTATAAGAAACAGGCATAATAATACCGCCATCCACTTTTTATGATATATTTTATCTGAGAAACGCATGATATCTGCTCCTTTTTGTAAATATTTATACTGTTAATATTGTATCACAAAAGAGCGCATTCGAAAATAGTGTTAGAAAAACTTTCTACCAGACAACACTGTCGAGGGCATGATTGCGTATTTCTGGATTCCAGACAAACGCTACCTGCAACTGAAGTGCCCTTCTTCCCTACTTGTGCGCTGTCGACATGCTACTCCTGCGGCTTACTTCCTCTGCATCGGCGTGTGCTACAATCCTGCAGACATCGTCATACACCCCAGCCATTGATTTATGCTCAGAAAACATTGCCTCCGCTGTGGTCTCTATGCCATTCTTGTTACAGGTAATTTTCATAGTATTTATATGGATAATGAGATCCACAAAGTCCTCATTTTCATGTATTGTTGCAACAACGTACACATGATTATCCTCTCCGATCTCTTCCATAACAGAAGAAAAAACATTCATCTGCCTCAACCTGTCAGTCAGGGCAGATGCCCTCTTCAAATCTTTTGTATTATCATACATGCTCGTTTCCTGTGTCGTTTTCTCTGGAACAAATACATCTTTTGTGTAAAGGATTTGACCTCTGAGGATTGCCTTGATCTGCAGATTTACCATATCCTCCATGATTTTCACCCGCCACGGTTCAAAATCCTTGTTTCCCCTAAAAGTAAATCGGAATCCCTGCAGCTGGATCAATCCCTGCCTGATTTCTGACGTCAGCATTTCCTGCCCGACTCTGGTAAAATCATTTCCAACCGCCGGACCATAATCCAGAAGCTTTGTGCCAATATAGTCAAACTCTTCCCTCGTTACATAGGGAAGCATTGACAGGTTAAAATCAAAATTTGGCGCAATCCCGAGAATCTTCTGCGTGTCATTGTTGACAAGGACGCCAACGTTGCCAAGATGTCTGTCCACATTGAATATGACAGCATCCATAACAAGCATTCTCTGAAATGCCTCTCTGCATCCCAGACATTCAAAGTACTCCAACAGCCCATCCAGGGTGATATTTCGATCCACCAATTTCCTCAACGGAACAAATCCGATATTCTCATCTGTGAACACTTTACATTTCGTTGCGGTCTCCCCATGAAATTTCAGAACAGAATACTGGACACTTGTCGAATCCATCCTGTGAATAATTTCAGAAGCCAATGCCTCACAATAAGGTTCCAGCCCCGCATTGTAAGCTCCCGAAATCCCCCTCTTGTAAAGACAGATCTTTCCATCCTCTTTTTTCCAGCATTTGCGAAAAGAACCGTCCGTTGTAAGTTCTGGGGAAGTACTGCTCATCTGGATTCCATATAACCCAAGTCCTTCAAATGCCAGTTTTGAGATTGTCTCATTGAAATCATTTCTGTAAAATGAAATATCATTCCAAGCAACATTCTCATCCACTTTCCTGATCCAGAAAGAATCATTGATGGAAGCAGCATGTGTAATCTTTATGAATCCTTCCGTAGTATCACATCCGCAATCGATCATAAGCTGTTTTAAATGGTGGTTATGCTTATGTGCTTTTCTGTCCTCCAGCCAGCTATTAATCTCAAACTTTCCAACAGGAAGTTCTGCTTTTTGGCGAGACAGATTCCATCTGTTGTTTGCTTTGCAAAGCGACGCTGCAATGACATCCTTATTCATTAAGTAATACATGTGAATCCCCTCCTCAGAGCCTTCTGCACATATCCTATCGGAAAAAACTATCACAAAAAACTATTATTTCTGTGTCCGATCTAGCTTATCACAAGTCTGTTTTTCTTCTGGCTTTTTGTCACCGGCTCCCGTATACTCCGCTGTGCCCATAGGCATCCCCTGCTGTTTTAAGGAGTATTCCGCCAGCCGCTTTACTATATAGTAAAGTGTTGCAAACAGCGGCACCCCGACGATCATTCCCACAAATCCCATCAGTTTCCCAAAGAGCAGCATCGCCACGGTCACATAGAGCGCTGATAATCCCGTGGAATTTCCAAGGATACGCGGTCCGATGATGTTTCCATCCACCTGCTGCAATATGATGATAAAGATTAAAAATACAATACATTTTGACGGCGAGACCAGCAGGATCAAAAACGCACTCGGTATCGCTCCGATAAAAGGACCAAACATAGGAATGATATTGGTCACACCCACAATGACACTGACCAGCAGCGCATAAGGCATCTTCAAAACGGTCAGACACACAAAACAGATAATCCCCACGATCAGGGAATCCAGAAGCTTTCCTGAGATAAATCCGCTGAAGATCTGATCCGCCTGGTGCACGACCTCCATGACAACACGGTTAAACCGCTTATTCCGGCTGACCGCATAAAACAACTTCTTGCATTGCGCCAGATAGCGCTCCCTGTCCAGCAGAAGGTAAACCGTAACAACAATCGACACCACGAAATTCACGATCGCGGAACCAATCGAAAGTACACTGACTGCCACATTGGAGACCGCAGCAAACATGTTTTCTTTGATCCATGTCATCAGGAACGTCTCAACGGAAGCGATCATCTGCATTACTGTAGCTGCTGCCTCACTGTCCGCTTCCAGATAACTTTCCAGTCTTGTGAGCTGAACCTCCAGCATTCCAGGCAAATCGATCACAAGACTCCTGATGCTGTCTGCCACCTGCGGCAGAATCAACGCACAGAACAGCCCCAGTACGCCCATGGCAAAAATCAAGGTAAACAGGACAGAAAGCGGCCGCGCGGCGCGGGAAAGCCCCTTTACCCGGCGAAACTGCCTCTCCATAAACTTTGCAACCGGACAGAGCACATATGCGATTACAATGCCCACCATCACCGGCTGAAGCGCAAGCGAAATAATATCAAGATAAAACTTTAACCCCTGATACCGCAAAACCATGAAATAAAAAGCGACAACTGCTGCGAGACTGACAAAAATAGTAAGTCCAATCCGCAAATAGTGTTTTTTACCTGATTTCATACAGAAATCCTCCTCGTATTTAGTACAAGGCATACCGACAATCCCTGTCGATATGCCTTGAATACACTATAATATACAATTGCCACATTTACAATAATCAATTTCTTATAATTATCTTTTCTTTAGCTCCTCCACGATCCTGTTGTAATTCGTCTTGTTATTATCATTGTTCTTATTCGCTTGTTTCATTTTAATACACATCTCCCCCTACTTAAAGACTTTTGTGTTTTCCATGTTATAATATTTTATAACTTTATAGTTTTATCACTCATATTTCTATAAAATAAATGGCTGCCGCCGACAGCCATTTATTTTACCTGATTTATTAAAAATCATCAATAACTGGTATATCTTCCTCAAAAGTCTCCTCCCCAAGCTCATTGATGGTAGTATTTCCTGCCTTTCCATACTGATAGAGCTGGTCTAAGAACTCGATTGCCGCACGGATTTTGGTTCGCAGCAGATATCCCCCTGACTGGGTGGATGCCACCAGCGAAGCGGCCGACAAATTGGGCGTCCACTCATACGCTTTGCCATGGAAATCCTGTATTTTACACAATACCTCGTTGATCTCTTCCTTCGTCAAAGGCAGCAGCTGAGGAGCCTTTGTCAACATATCCAAGACCGATTGAACAGGCTCTGGTTCCTCAGGATAAACTTCCTCAAGATTCTCATACTCATGTTTTCCCTCGATGACATCCTCCACATAAGAAGCACTGAGTGCAAAGATGCTGAATGTCGATTCCGGACACTGGTTCGGCATCAGGAATTTCGCCATATTCCTGTATGCATTCAGGCGCGCTTTTTTGCCAAGACGCCCCATAAGCTCCGTCTCATCAACCAGAATCGCCCATCCATGATATCCCATCTGTGTAAACAGATGACTCATAAAGGAAATGTAATCTCCACAGTGCTTTGTCTTGGTGAAATTTACGTTGTATTTTACAGGCTCGTTAAATATGCGCCGATAGATTTTTTTCAGCGATGCGTTTGCGACAAAATCACCCTCCAGATCCGCCTGCAGTAAAAACTTCTCATCTGGGTCCTCTGTGTTGAGATAAGAGCGGAATAAATAATACAGCTTATCTGTCTCCAGCTGTTTCGCAGCATATAAAAACATCTCATTTGCGATAGGACTTTTCGCAGACAGCTTGTCGATCTCATACATAAACCCTGGCTGCTCACGCTGCGGAAGATAGGTATTCTGTATCAATTTCTGATACACCAGATAGAGCTTGTCCATCGGTGTCTCCTTGCTCAGCGACAGATAAGAGACTACCATATTATTGGAATGGGCAAGACTAAATACCGTGTTTAGCAGATGGGTCTTCCCTTCCCCATACTTACCGCAGATCACCATACCACTTGATTTTCCCTGCTCACATACCTGATCCAGCCGGTCCGAGATTTCCTTCATGATTTTCGGACGCGCCTCCGAAAAATACTGCCCCACAGCGCGGGAAGGCACACCTGAGCGCAGTGCTTCAATCATATGTCTTGCTTCGATATCATACATCTGTATCCACCCCCTGCATCGTCATCTGAATCAGCTGCGGCACTCCCACCGCCCCCATGCGCGCACGTTCTACAAGCTGCTCTGCCGTCTCCAGGCTCAACGAACTGACCATAGCGTTATTCTGCGCACTTGCGATGCTCTCAGACATTGCAACAATCACATCTGGTGTATACTCCTGCGCCGCCAGCTGATCCATATCGATCATATCCGCAAAACGGTTAAACCGCTCCCCTACAATCTCATTCTGAATGCGCATCCACAGCGCCTGATACGATTTCACCCCGGCGTTTTCGTTGTCGAGCAGTTCACGGTCAAAAGCATACACAAACATAATATTCTTCATGCTGTCAATATCATCAATCAGCTGGCGGATACTCTCATAAGTATCTTCCCGCTTCACCTTTGTGTAATGAACTGCTTCCAGACTGGACCGGCTGGTCAGAATCTCCACGTCGTCAATCGTGACAAACAGACCAGAAAATCCGCCCATGTGTACCAATTCTGCCAAAGAACGAAGCATATGTCTCGCATTGTATTTTGTGATGCGGCTGGGATAGAAATCCAACGCCCGCAGCTGGGATAATTTTATGGAACGATCGCCCTCCAGCCATGCAAGAAGCAGTTCCTTGTTCTGCTCCTCCAGCACAGGATATCCCAGGATGCTCCCTGTAAGCATACTGCATGCCAAGGCAAAGTTATTGTCCATCAGGGGATTATCCAAAAAGATCCTGCGCAGCTGGGAACGGATTTCCCGCTTGGTAATCGCATCGCTTGAATCATTTTGGGAAAGATAGTCGATAAAGCGCATCCCCTCCGGAATATCTTGAAAGTTAAATCCCAGCTGCTCGATCAACTGATGGCTGACCGCCTCCAGACATCCCATAATATCACACTGCTGAAGAATTTCCACGTAAATATCCTTAAAATCATGCAGCCAGATATCCTTTGCCGAAAACTGCGCGGTCTTGTAATTTTCTTCTTTGGCAATCGCAGTCATCAGGCGCAGAAAATGTGTTTTTCCGCTTCCCTGACGCCCTGTTATGAACTTAATCTTGCTGCCGCCATTCCTGATATATTCCTGAAGATATTTTTCCTGCCAGAAATCAGTGAGGAACGCAACTCCACATGTGAGCTGCTCCACCGAAACGTCAGAAATTTCATTGAACCCTTCTGCCATAGCACGTCCCCCTCATCTGCCTACTCAAAAAAACGAATCGTCGCAAGAAACTGTTCCTTTCCTTCCATATCCAGAATGCGGATTGCCTTTCCGCCAACTCTGCTTGGTCCAAACTGGAACTTCCTTCCATTTTTCGTTTCCTCTATTCCAGAAATATACAGTCTTGCCAAGTCAAACGCGAAACTCTGCTGGTCATAATCTTTCCGAAAACGGCTCATCGGCGCCAAAATCTTGTACAGACTCGTTAGATAAATATCCGACTGCTTTTGCCTGTTGAGCTTTAAAACAGCCATATCATAGGCGTCTGCCAGCTCACTGGCAAAAGCTACAGCATTAAACGATGCCTTGTTGAGTTTCTCCTGTCCGTTCTTAACGATATCCACAAAGCTTCCTGGGCGCATACACTGCACTTTTTTGCGGTCCAGATAAACGTCCTGATTCTCAGTATCCAATTTTACGCGATAAGGAAACATCTCATAGACAGGAAATTCCCCGCGGACATCCACACCCTTTTCTGTGCAGGCTGCAAGCATCTGCTCCGCAAATTCTCCACTCTCAAAATATCCTTTTGCATCAAATCCATCCGCTGCTGTCTTCATGGCATCAACAGCTTCCGAAACCGTTGATACCATCTGCGCCATAGCCTCCAAATCCTTGGCAAGATTCTTGACATCGCCGCCCTCTAATTCACGGCTGACTGCCTTAAACAGCTTCTGCAGAGAAGCAATCCCATCTTTCACACTTTTTTGCTGCGGCTGTAGATCCTGATAAAATTCTTCGTAATTCATTCTGATACCCCCTTGCGTGCTTCGGCACGCATACCAATCAATTTTCTCCGATCTGTGCATTTTTGCACATGTACCTGTTTTACGTTTCATTCCACAAACTATAAAAAGTATATATGAAACAGAACATTTTTTCAACATTTTGTTTGAAATATATACAGCTTTTGATATAATTATGTATGTATCAGGAAATTATAACAACAAAGGAACAGAATCATGGAGCAAAAATTGTATCAATGGCAGGAGGAATGTCTCGAGCGATGGTTTTCCAACAATGGCAGGGGAATGGTGCAGGCTGTGACAGGCTCTGGAAAGACACTTCTGGCACTCACCGCGGCTGACCGTCTGTCACGAAGACAAGATCTTGAACTACGTGTCAAAATTGTTGTTCCGACCGCGGCTCTCATGCATCAGTGGAGCCGTGCTCTAAGGGCTTTTCACAACGAAAAAGGCACACAAAAATATATCGGGCTTCGCGGAGGCGGATACAAATCCTCACAAGATTGTAACTATATGATCTATGTGATAAACTCTGCTCGCTATGAGCTTGCACGCCAGATATTATCAGAACTTCGCGCCGGAAAGTCTGTACTGCTCATCGCAGATGAATGCCATCACTATGTAAGCGGACAAAATCAATTGATTTTTGAATTTTTGCCACATATCGCTCCTTACAAAGACCACTTCTTTTCGATGGGGCTTTCTGCCACCCTGCCCTCCGGTCAAGCCGGACATGAACTTGCTGCAGTACTTGGCCGCAAAATTTACAGCTATGGAATGGAAACAGCCACAGCATGGCGCACCGTATGCCCCTACGATATTTTTCATATCGGTCTCTCTTTCGAGCCGGATGAGCGGATTGAATATGAAGAACTCTCCGATCGAATGTCAGTGCTTTATTTTACGCTGATCTCATCTTATCCTATTCTTGACAAGCTTGACCAGAAAGAGCGCTTCGAGCTGCTGCGCAGCCTTACTGGAGACAAAGACAAAAGAATAGCGGACACTGCCCGCCAATATATGCGCCTTTCTTACATAAGAAAAAGCTTAGTCTGTATGGCAGCCGAGCGGCTTGACTGCGCATATGACCTGATACAATATCTGGGTATACAGGATAAAATATTGATATTTGGTGAACGCATTCGTCAAGCCGAGGCATTGTATGCACGCCTGCGTGATCTGTACCCTGGTAAAGTTGCACGTTATCATTCCAAGCTTGGACCACAGGCGAATAAAAATGCCTTAGAACGTTTTCGTTCAGGAGATATCCGAATATTGATCGCATGCAAAGCCATCGATGAAGGAGTCGATGTGCCAGATGCTGCAGTCGGTATCATTTTGTCTGGCACCTCAACCCAGCGCCAGAGAATCCAGCGCCTCGGTCGAATCATTCGGAAAAAAGAAGGGAAAGAAAATGCAATCCTGTATTACCTGCACATCACCGAATCATCAGAGGATTCCTGTTTCCTTCCAAACGTCAAAGGAACCCGAATCTTTGATCTGGAATATCAGCCAGATACAAGCATGTTTTACAATTTCTGCTATGTGCATAAAGCCTCTAATATACTGGAACGGATGCAAAGTGCTGGTCTGACCAAAGACAAAATTCATGAGGCAATACACTGCTTGAACCTCGGTTCTATCCGGGCAGACTGGATGTCCGAAAAAAGTGTGATTGAACAGCATATCCAAAATGCGAAATCCACCAGAGAGAGGAACTACTGGATGTGTATGAAAAAGATGGCAGAAGAGTCCTAGCGCGAGTTTATTCATATGGCTTGATCTTAAGTCCCTCAAAATAGTTCTTCAAGGTCAGATATGGCTAACTCCACTACACAACCGCCTCAACAATCATCTTATCCCCGATTCTGATCTCCTTCACCCCGACCTCTTTTTTCTGGTTAAAGTT
>CAMWLV010000168.1 GCA_947175175.1 uncultured Lachnospiraceae bacterium | reverse complement strand
GTCCATCACCCCCTGCAGAACTTCCTTGGCCTCCCTGATATCGGCGTCATACGATATGCCAACAATGAGGTCAATCCTTCTGAGCGGTGAATCTGTCGCATTTGTGATGGAACTGTTCGCCAGATTGCCATTTGGCAGGACGACTACCTTCCCATCTGTTGTTGTAAGCTTTGTGTAAAAGATGCCAATTTCCTTGACGGTGCCCTCTGTCCCATGACCGGATTCCATAATAAAATCGCCAACCCGGAAAGGTTTCAACAGCAGGATCAACATACCGCCGGCAAGATTGCTGAGGCTCCCCTGCAATGCGAGCCCGACTGTCACGCCGGCAGAACCCACAAGTGCCACAACACTCGTGGCATCAAAGCCAAAGTTTCCGGCGATGACAAGTACCAGCAAACCATACAGACATGCCTTGATCAAACTGTCAAGGAACTGTATAATACCTGTTTCCACATTGGCACGCTGAAGCGACTTTTTTGTGATGCCGCGTATGAACTTTATGAGCTTGGAGCCCACAAAAAATAAGATCGCCGCAACCAATCCCCTTACACCGAGACCAAGCGCCTTCTCTGGCAGTGTATCAAGAAATTGTTCAAAAGCATTCAGATTCTTGGTAATCTGGTCAATATCTAATTCCATCTCGTTTAACAGCATTTCTTACACATCCATTCGTATATTATATGTACCATCGGTTCAGGACATGTACCAGAGCGTGTTTTCAGCAGAATTAAGGAGCTGTAGGAAAATAAGTGATACAGATTGCGCAGGATATTTCTTCGAGGATGTATGTCAAAAAACGTAGGCGTAGCGGGCTACGGCGAGGCTTTTTGACAATTGCTTTAGCAATTTATAATCGGAGAAATAGACAAGTCAAGATGTGTCAGTTATTTTTCTACAGATCCTAACACTGTACTGGTTTAATGATTGATCACATGAATGAACAGCCCGCTCCTGAGCTTTGGCTCAAACCAGGTTGACTTCGGCGGCATCAGCAGATCCGCATCTGCAACGCAGAAAAGCTCGTGTATGGAAGTTGGATACATGGCAAATGCAGCCTTGGAATCCGTCTTTACTCTCCGCTCCAGCTCTTCAATTCCCCGAATGCCGCCCACAAAATCAATGCGTTTATCCGTCTTTGGATCTTCAATGCCGAGGATTGGAGCCAGAATATGATTCTGAAGCACTGCTACGTCAAGACCATCTACAGGATCGGAACTCTTATATTCGTCTTTTACTTCCAGCAGATACCATGTATCCTCAACCAGAAGGGACACCTGCCCCTTGTGCATGGGCTTTTGACATACAGTATCCTTTGAAACAAGATGATAAACCTTGCTGATATCCTCCAGAAACTGTGTCGGCGTAAGTCCGTTCAGGTCTTTCACAACCCTGTTGTAATCCATGATCATAAGCTCTTCATCAGCAAATAAAACAGACAGAAAAAAATTGAATTCCTCCTCACCTGTATAGTCTGGATTCCCTTCGCGTTTTTTCAATCCTACCTTGACAGCCGATGCACAGCGGTGATGTCCGTCAGCAATATAAATATGCGAAATACCTTCAAAAGTGTTCTGAATCGCAGCGATATCTGCATCTGCACTGATACACCAGACCCTATGCGTGATTCCATCTTCCGATGTAAAATCATAGAGGGCAGGCTCCTTTTTTGTCCCCGCAATGATCTCCCTGAGGGTATCATTTGCCCGATATGCCAGAAAGATCGGGCCTGTCTGCGCTTCGCAGGTCTCCACGTGGCGAATGCGGTCAAGTTCCTTGTCCGCACGTGTGTTTTCATGTTTCCTGATCACCTGGTTTTGGTAATCATCAACACTTGCACATGCCACAATCCCCGTCTGTACACGTCCGTCCATCGTGAGCTCATAGATATAGTAAACAGGCTTGTCTTCCTGAACAAACTCACCCTTTTGAATCCTGTCCCACAGCAGGTCATGCGCCTTCTGATAAACTTCATCCGCATATGTATCAACGCTGCTGTCAAACTGCGTCTCCGCCCTGTCGATATTCAGAAACGAGAGCGGATTGCCTTTTACTGCCTCACACGCCTCTTCCCTGTTATAGACATCATACGGAAGCGCCGCAATCTTCTCCTCCAATCCTTTCTTCGGTCTGTACGCCTGAAATGGTCTGATTACTGCCATACACTCATTCCTCCTCGCAAATAACTATTGCATCTATTTTATCAGAAAATCAGGCGGAATAGAATATATAAAATATAAAATTTAGGGACAGTTATGAAACCGGATTATCCAAAATGCCAATAAACAGCGGCAGCTCTTTGTCCAGATCCATGATCATATATACAAAAGGTTCATTAAAATAAACTTCCTTTGGGTACTGTGGCTCCACTATTGCAGCACCACATGCCATGATCACCTCCGTAACGGCAGCAGCCTCAGTGCCTTCTTCATCCACAATGATTTTTGCTTTCTGATGTACTAAACTGATATAAAGATTGTCACCGCTCTGCGTTTTACCCATTCGGTCAAAGTTGGCTTTTTCCACGTCAAAACATTCTGCTAATCCCATATTTGACAAGCATTCATTTAATTCCTTATCAAATGTTATCTCAAATTTAGGAAGTTTCAAATTGACCAGTTCAGTCTGCTTGTTAACCAAAAAATCTACTATGACTTCATTGGTCAATTTGTCATAAACCTCTCGGATATTCTCATTTCCTATTGGTTTCAAAGCGACAAATGCCATATTTTCACAACAGCTGTCATCATTCTTCTGATATGGCAGAATGACACCCTCTGCAAAATCATTTGCTATGTAATCCAAATTTGTTTCATACAGATTCATCATATCAACCTGTTCTGTCGCACCCTGTCCCTTGTACAGATAAAAATCTTCCTTGCATGTATCGTTCGCCTCAAAAGGAATCTCCCACTTCCCTTTAAAGTAAACGGTATTGAACAGTGCGAGACGCGCTTGTTCGTCCAACGGCTCGCTCAACATTTTATCAATCAGTCCATTTGTCTTATTCTCGATCCAGTGATTGATCTCATTCATCGTATTCTCTGTGGAAAGGTCTGTCTGAAATGCCTCTGCATCCATCAGGGAACGGACTGTGCCAAGCCATGTGTCGTCCACGATAAACGCATCGTCAATCCACGCAGAATCCGCAATCGATAAATTCAATAAATCTCCCTTTGCCGGAAGTATATTCATCATGTCATCGGACAAAGCCATCATATCATTTCCAAGCACATTGTAAAATTCTTCTTTGGTGGTTCCATCTGCCCCACAGCCTGCCATGGAAAGCGCCAGATAAGCTGATACCGGCGAGAGCACCGGATTTTCGTCCTGAATACTCTGCGCAAGCAGGTTATACCCAAACTTCTGCACACTTTCATAGGAATCTATATTGTAATCAATTGTAACCCCCTGCGCTGTCTGCCCCGTTAAATCCGCCACTGCAGTTTCCATTTGATTCTCCTCCCTTTTATCACTGACAGATAATTCTTCCTGCCAGACCTCACTTTCACTTTTTATTTTCCCACATGCGCCCAGAAGACACACTGATGTCATTACTGTAGATGCAATTAAAATACTTTTTCTTCTCATAATTATTCCTCCTTAGGATTATCCAGAATACCAATAAACAACGGAAGTTCCCTGTCCATATCCATAATCATATAAAGAAATGGTTCATTAAAGTATAACTGTTTTGGCTCAGACAGCATCCCACAGCCATCTCTTGCCAAAATCTCTGTCACGGCAGCAGCTTCCGTTCCCTCCTCGTCCACGATGATTTTCGCTTTCTGTCTCACCAGACTGATATATAAATTGTTGCCGCTCTGTGATCTACCCATCTGGCTAAAATCGGCTTTTTCATAGTCAAAGCACTCTGTCAGCCCCATATCGAATAAGCTCTTGTTTAATTCTCTATCAAACGTGACTTCAAACTTTGGAAGCTTTAAATCAACCATTTCATTCTGCCTGTTAAGCATCATTGTTTGAATCGTTTCCGCTGTCAATTGACTGTATATATCTCTGATGTCTCTATTGCCTGTCGGTTTCAACGCAATAAATGTCATTTTTGTGTCATTATTTTGGTAGGGCAGGATAACCCCTTCTGCAAAATCATTTGCGATACAATCCATATATGCCATATACAGATTCATCATGGCAACCTGTTCTGTCCTGTTCTGTGCCTGATCAATGTAAAAATCTTCCTGATGTGTATTCTGCGCTTCAAAAGGTGTCTCCCATTTTCCTTTAAAATATACTGTGTCAAAAAGCACAAGTTTTGTAAAATCATCTAAGGGTACATCGATCATTTTATCAATCATGCCGTTTGTTCGTTCTGCAATCCAGCTGTTCATGTTGTTCATTGCCTCCTCTGTGGATAGATTTATCTGAAATGCCTCTGCGTCCATCAGGGATTTGATCGTGCCAAGCCACTCTTCTTCTACGATAAATTCATCATCGATCCACGCGGCATTTGCAATCGAAAGCTTTAACAGCTCCCCATTCTGCGGAAGGTTGTTCATCATGTCATCTGAAAGTACCTCCATATCCCCAAGCACATTGTGAAATTCATCCCATGTTGCGCCATCAGCCCCACAGCCTGCCATGGAAAGTGCCAGATATGCTGACACTGGTGAGAGAACAGGATTTTTGTCCTGGATATTCTGCGCAAACAGCTCATATCCAAAGTGTTGTACATTTTCATAGGAGTTTATGGCATAATCAATGCATATATTTTGTGTTGTTGTTTCTGTCAAATTCTCCACATTTGCTGTCATATGATCATTAGCCTCTTCTGATTCAGCTTCCTGACTTTGTCCTGTGGACTGCCTTTCAGGTTCTTCATTTCTTTTGCTGGCACAAGCGCTGAAAAGACAGGCTGCTGTTATGATTATTGATGATATTTTAATACAATTTTTAAACACAATACAATCCTCCCTTCCTAATATTCATCTGCAAATCGGAAAGTATAACCATACTCCGGCGATGCCTGAAATGCGTCAAGTTCCTCTTTTGTAAAAGTTCCTGAGAGCTGGAAATCCTCGGAAAGCCTTACTGTATATCCAAGTTCTGTCAGACGCATATACTCCTGTTCGATCTTCTCGCTGCCGACACTCGAATGACCAATACCTCTGCTGCCCTCTTTTTCGATATCACCATAAATATCAATCACAACATCATAGGCATATACGAAAGTTTCTGTGCTTTCCGTTGTATTTCCCCGTTTATCATAATATTCCATTGTCTCCTGCAGATAATGGTAGCAGAAGAATTTTCCCTTTTCGGGAACCGGATAATCGTAGACAGAGCCATCTTTTTCGCCATAATAATCACTGATCACTGTGTACGCAAGTTTTGCCGTCTCTTTCTCCAACTTCTCCTCCCTGTCTATGACAGCTGTATTTCCAGTGCCTGATGCCGCGTCCGCTGCCGAATCCTGGCTGACTGCACCATCGCCGCTGTCAGAACCGCTGCCTGCTCCAGAATACTCCTCCGCGGTCGGCAAGGCACAAACATCCGATGGCGCAGAAATATCATTGACACTGCCCCCCATATCATCGACATCTGCCTGCGTATTTTCTGCCACTGCCCCCGCAGTCAGACTGTCTTCAGACAAGCTGTCTGCACTGTTATCGCTGCCAGCCGTATCCATTGCCATCGGAGATGCGGTACGATCTTCTTTGACGTTCTGATGTGACCAGAATGCCGTTGCGGAGATGCCGATCACAACAACACATGCTGCCGCCATACCCCATTTTGTAATTTTGTTGGTTCTGTGCGGAAAAGCAGCTGGTTCCAGAGCCTCTTCGACAAGCGCATCGTCTATATGTTCCATACATTCCAATAAGTCTTTTCCCCTCATAAATGAATATCCTCCTTCTCCAAGTGTTCACGTAATTTGTTCCTCATGCGGAAAAGAATTGACTTCACCTTGCTCTCACTGATCTGAAACATATCTGCGATATCCTTTATGGAATCCATATACCAATAGCGACGCACAAACACTGTCCGCATCTCTGTCGGCTGTTTATATAGAAATTCACTGATAATACGCCCTATCTCCCTGCTGTCCAGTTTCTGCTCCAAATCGTCAGGTGACGGAATGCAGTTCTCGATCTCGTCGCTCAGTTCCACGACCGTCACACACCGTTTCTGTGCGTGGTAATAATCGTATTTTCCAAAAGAAAAATTGCGTGCAAGTTTTGCAAGGTACGCAAAAAAGTAATTTGGTCTCTCTGGAGGCAGCGTATTCCACGTAGCATGATATGTATCATTCACGCACTCCTCCGCGTCCTGTCTGTCATGCAGGATATTCATGGACAGCGTTTGGAGTCGTCCGCCATATTTTCCATCTGTCTCCACAATTGCCCGCTGTGAACGCTTCCAGTATAGTTCGATAATCTCATTGTCTTCCAAAGTGGTGTCCTCCTTTGTTAACAGAGTGTCAAAAGCACTCTTCTTTATACTATATTAGAGGGATTTTCCCAGAGTTGGTTGTTATTTTTTCTATACTTTTTCATCCGATTCCTCAATAGTCGACTTGTACTTATTGGTATAGACTGTATTATCTACAATTTGTATATGATAGTCAACAACAAGACCAACTTTTTTCTGTTTTGACAACTACTTCTTATAGTGATATAGTTATTACTTAGAGGACATGGCGTTTATTCTCCTGTCCCTCAATATTTGTGAAAGGATGATAGATATGACACCTGAAGACAAGGAATTATTGGAGCGCATCAACGAATATGCGGATAGAGTGTTGAAGGATTTTGACCCACAAAAAACACGTGTTTCTTTCCAGTTGGAGAAGCTTAAACCCATCATGGAGGATATCGCAAAAGAAAAAGGCATGACCATAGAAGAAGTCTTTATCAAATATATGGATCTGGCAAGTCAGGTCACTGTAAGCCGTGAGACGAAATTTCAGAATACCATCGGAAACATGACCAAATATGGCGATGTGCATGATGCATTCTGATGCATCTCATATTAAGAATCAGTACCACAAGCAAAAGAATCGTTCTGTGCGCAGGATATTTCTTCGAGAGTACAAGTCAAAAAACGTAGGCGTAGCGGGCTACGACGAAGCTTTTTGACCTGTGCAGCCGGAGAAATAGCCAAGTTCAAGAGAGAGTGTCAGGCAGATTCAAACCGGATATTCAAATACCCTTCCTCGAATTTTGCCCCTGCAGCTTCCATTCCTGCAAACTCTGGCGGTATCGGAAATCTGCGGTTTTCATTTCGTACACCAACCAACAGTTCACTCCTGTCCTGCTCCAGCCGAAGTTCCTGCTTGTCTGCAAATGGCAGATAGATTCGGAGACGTTTTTCTTCTATGCTGACTTCGTAGATTTTCTGTTGAAATAACACATCATTGGGATCACACTCTTTAAAAATCTGCTCTCCTACAGTTTCCAACATCTCCAAGGTACGAAGTTCCCGCTGCTGCAGCTCCACATAAAAGCGAGGCACTTCACTGAAGCTTTCCTCTATTTCCTGCAAGGCTTTTTTCTGCATCTGTGTCCATTTGTTAAAATATCCCTCCATTGCCTTTTGGGGATAAATATGATTTACGATCACCGCATCTACATTATAGTGATACAGATACAGACAGGTAAAATTGCGCTTCGCCTCACTGATCACGATTTTCTCCGGCGTCGTGACTACACGCAGGCTCACAATATCCTTATCCAGCAAAAGCACCTGCAAACTCTTCATTCGCTCCATCAGGGACTCAATGTCATCAAACACACTGTCTTTAGGCATGGGAACTTTCATGGTCTTTTCGATCACTTTTCCGACCGTCCTGCTCGCTGTCCGTTCGATTGGAAGAATCCTTTTCACGAAACCCGACAGGCGTTCTGGATATTTTAAAAGGGACAATGTCTCCCCCGTGGGCGCACAATCCACGATAATCGTATCATAGACACCGCTTTCATATACATCTAAAATCTTAAACATGGAAAAGAGTTCCTCCAGTCCCGGGAATACTAATAATTCCTCTGCTTCAATCCCTCCCCCGCCTCTTGCAGTGAGCAGCTGCTTGATATAATCCTTTAAATTTCCCCAGCTCTTCTCGCTTTCATACACTGTATCAATTTCCACTGCATACAGATTCTTAGTAATCTCCACAGGCTCCTTCCCAACCTTTCGGTCAAAAGAATTCCCTAAGCTGTGTGCCTGATCTGTGCTCATCACGAGCACCTTTTTCCCGTCCTTCGCTATTTTTGATGCGGTCGCTGCCGCCATACTGGTCTTTCCTACGCCGCCTTTTCCTGTATAGATAATAATCCTCATCCTCTGCCCCCTGTTTTATACAATGTCAACTTTCTTCACTTCTGATTCTTTTACATGCTCCTGCGCGCCACCGCAGCTATCGCATTTCCTGCATTCCTTCACCACATCTGCAGCGATCTCTACAGCCATCATTTTCAGTTCTTTTTCTATTACGTCCAGATGTTTGCTTACTTTTTCCGGAAACAGGGCATATATGGCTTTTTTCTGATATTTCCCTGCCATTTTCAATCGATTGATCATTTCTTTATTCATTTTCATCGCTTCCTTTCTCAAACGGAATACACAATATTCCACCTTCAAATTTTGCACCTGTAACTGTATAACTGCGAAGTATATTGGGAAGCGGAATGCTGCGCTTAAAATTTCCTGTCCTGATCACAAGATCTGCCGCAGCTTGGTACAAGTCGATATCTTTCTTTTCTGCACAGGGCAGAAAAACCTTTAACTGATATCCCTCCTCTGTCTGTTCAAAACATTCCCGCTCCGTAATATTCTTCACCGCAAATATGTCCTCCCCAGCTAATACATCCGCCACAATTCTCCGAATCGCTTTTTCTCCCTTGAGCTCCTCATCATACCACGGAATTTCATAAATCGGAAGGGCGGCAAAGCTCTCTTTGATACAAGCGATATATTCCTTTTGAATGGCTATCCATTGAAAGAAAAAATCATTGTCCAAATCCTTTGGCAGAATCCTGTTGATATAAATTCCGTCAACATTAAAATTGTAGAGATTCAAGTACATATAATTGCGCTTCGTCTCCTCCACGACCATTTTTTCCGGCGTTGTCACAATTCTGACAC
>CAMWLV010000167.1 GCA_947175175.1 uncultured Lachnospiraceae bacterium | reverse complement strand
AAAAGCGTTCGGGTGCGTCATCATCTGATGCATTTTTAGCAATATCAAAACTTGAGAAGCTATGCAGTGCAATCCTGTTCATAAACTCATTCATCCCATCCACATCGTTCATGAGGAGTGCCTTGATGAAATTACCGTATGCCATTTCAGAATTTCCGCCAAACCATCCTTTTACCATTCCACGAAACATCCGTCTGACTTCAAGGTTCGTAATGGTCAGCGTGTACCAGACATCTCCCTCCTCTCCAATCCCTTCCTCGTCCTCATCCAATGTTTTAAGATCTAGCACTTTCAGGTATCCTGTCGCGAGCAGAAGACTCCAGACTGAATCCGCACTGCCGTTTAGCTGGTCAAACACAATCTTTTCATCGATTTTCGCCTCAAAGCTTTTACCCTGCAAGAGATCTTCCATTATCTTTTTTACGCTCGGAGTTCCTTGTTGTATCAATTGACTTACAAGACCATTTCCACTTGTATTTGACCAATAAGTATCATATTTCCCTTTTTTCTTGATAAAAGATACAATTGACCATGGATTATAGATACCTGTACAGGTGCCAAATGTAAATCCATCATACCATCTCTTAACTTTTTCTTTTTGATCCCCTAATCCGGCATCTTCAAGCGCCATAAAGACTTCTTCTTCCGTAAAGCCAAAAGATGTAGCATATTCATTAGAAGTTGTCGTTATGACATCAAGGTTGTTCATACCAGTAAAGATACTTTCTTTTGCCACCCTTGTAATCCCTGTGATGAGTCCACGTTCAAGGTATTTGTTTGTTTTGAACGTAGAATTAAACAGACCGCTAAAAAAACTTGTAGTCTTCTCCCAGTATCCTGAGATCCATGCGTCCTGCATCGGTGTATCATATTCATCCAGGATGATTATTACTTTTTGCCTATAATGACGCTGCATGAAACCAGCCATTGAGCGTATTGCATCAGTTGCCACTTTCGCATCCATCCCTGATTTTATATTCTTATAATATTCCTGCTCATTTTCATTCAGCAGGTTCCCTTCCAGCAGATAATCATTCTCATTATACAAATCAGTAATTACATGGGTAATCTTGAATACCATCTCGTCATATGATGTTGCCTTGACATTCGCAAAGCTCAAAAAAATTATCGGAAAAGTTCCCTGTAGTTTCCTGTACTTATATTCCCTGTCAGGAGATTTTTCCTCCCATATGGACAAGCCTTCAAACAGGTCACTCCTGCCTGCATACTTATTTGAGAAAAAGCACTCTATCATACTCATGTTCAATGTCTTCCCAAACCTGCGCGGACGTGTTATCAAGGTAACTTTATCTGCATATTCCCACCATTCCCTGATGAAATCTGTCTTGTCTATATAAAATATGTGTTCCGTCCTCACTTCTTCAAAATCCTGGTATCCGAGTCCAGCCTTGTTTTCATTCATGTGATGCCCTCCCCTGCCTGGAATTTTTTTCTGTTAATTACAAGTATACACGATACCCGCTTTTTTCACAATACATGGATTAATCTAGTACATCATTGCGTAAATAACGGTGACTACAGCACCTGCTATTTGCGCCAGTACCGCGTCGATGGCTACGTCGAGGCTTGTGGAGCGGTGCTATCAGAAAAATATTTTGCGCCAAAAATTAAGGTATTTAGCACGGATTATACTAGCGTTTTTTCCTATAGTATTCAGCCTGTGTCATCAGTGTTTTTGCATTCCTTTAGGTTTTTAAATTTTCAATCTGAACCTCATATATGGAATTATAAATATCCTGTAGTGAACTGCCCGCATACCCAATTATTATATTTTTAGTCATTTCTTTCATAATATATGTAGCTTTCATATACGTAAAAGCAGAACGGTTGTACTATTAACCGTTCTGTTTTTGTAAACCAGCAACTTTCCTTATGAAACATCCACCCTTGTCATTGCCCGCATACAGCCATCCATCAGCATTAAAATAATGTCCCAACAACTTTCCTCTGTGACATTAACATATTCATGTCGATTGGCTCTTTCTTTGAGGCAGATACAGGCATCAGCTGTTTTTGGCAATCGATTTGATCAGACTCAATAGAAAGCCCTTGTTTTAATGCCTTCTCTGCTGCTTTTCCGCCGCTTCCTTTACAACACGTATTTTTTCATCCTCAAATAACTGCCCCACTTTTGTCATAATCACATACCTCTCTTACTACAATGAAAATCAGTACTTTCCGGGTAAAACGGGAATCGGGAGACAGGAATAATCGTTCAACAGAGCAAAAGGCCTTATTGAAGAAAAGCATCAGCAGTCTTTACCAACCCAATTACTGGTATTCGGAAACAATCAGCCGGGCAAATACATGACTTTTGTTTGAAAAGTGGGTATCTTATATACTCAGGCGTTTAGCGCCCATAACCAGCTGCTCCAGCGCTTTCTTTGTTACGCCCGGTACAAAACTGATAAGCTGTCGAAGCGGCGTTGCCTCCATCATTGCTGCCATCATTTCTTTACTTATTGCTTCTCCGTCCCCCTGCGCCTGTTCACTCATTGACTGTGCATCTTCTCCCGCCATTGCTGCCATTGCTTGTTCAAAAACTGCTTTTCCCTTTGGATCTGCCATAATTTCTCCTATTGTTGAATTCAGGGAAAACACTTTGGGAAACACGTTCTCAGACTCAACATATACCACACTGGACAATAATATATTCCGTGCATTCCAGCCGATCTGTATTTCATATTCTCCGCTTTCTACATGCCAGTCATGAATCTCAGTACTCCAATAAGCGTAAGCTCTTTTCTCCAGTATAAACTGCACTGTTTTTGTTTCTCCCGGTTCAAGTTCAATTTTTTCGAATCCTTTCAATTCCCTTTTTGGACGGATAATAGTTCCCCCTTTGGGAGATACATAAAGTTGTATCACTTCTTTTCCCATACAGGAACCGGTATTGGTTACATCCACAGTTACTTTCAGGGATTCACTTTCTCTTATATGGTCTTTCTCAACTGTCAGATTGTGGTTCTCAAACGTTGTATAAGATAATCCGTGGCCAAAGGGAAACAATACCTCCATCTCTTTCGATGTATAATATCGATACCCTACAAACACACCTTCGGAATAGACAGACTTATCATGTTCCCCGCCATAATTTAAGTAACATAGGGTATCCTGAATGCGGAGCGGAAAAGTCTCTGCCAAATGCCCGCTTGGGTTCGGACCGCCGAGATATGCCTCTAAAACCGCCTTTATCTTTCCGATCCATGGCATTTCTATGGGTGTACCATTATGCAGCACGACCACTGTATTTGGCTGTACTGCCGCCACAGCTTCGATTAATTCATTCTGACAGTTGGGCATATGCAAGTGCTTCCTGTCATATCCTTCCGACTCAAAGTTATCTGGAAGTCCTGCAAAAATCACAGCTACATCTGCCTTTTTGGCTGCCTCTGTGGCTTCCTTCACGAGAAGCGTTTCCGTTTTATCCTCTTTATCGCCAAATCCTCTTACAAATGTAATATTTTCTCTTTTCACGTTTTTTGTGAAATCCAGGGCATCTAATGCCGATTCCACCTTAAAGCTATTGATATGAGAACTTCCTCCTCCCTGATAGCGAGGCTCCTTTGCATATTTCCCAATAAATACCACCTTTTTATCAGCAGACAGCGGAAGAACAGAATCATCATTTTTCAAAAGCACAATACACTCTTCCTCTACCTGACGTGCAATTTCTTGATCTCTTTCATGTTGAAAAACCGCAGTTTTGTCACGGTTTTCCTCGTAACGGAAGATGATGTTCAGAAGGTTCTCGCAGGATGTATCCAGAACGCTTTCCTCCAGAACACCTTCCTGCACGGCTGCCACAATCTCGGCATCCGTAGCCCCTCCACAGGACGGCATCTCCAGATTGCATCCTGCCTTCAAGGCTTCCACGCGGTCATTCATCGCTCCCCAGTCCGTCATTATATATCCATCAAATCCCCATTCTTTACGGAGAATATCTGTCAGCATTTCCTTGTTTTCACAAAGATAGGTTCCGTTCAGCTTATTATAAGAATTCATGATCGTCCAGGGCTTTTCCTTTTTTATCATTCCTTCAAAAGATGCAAGATAGATCTCGCGCATTGTATGCTCATCCATTTCCGAAGAACTGGTCATTCGATGATATTCCTGATTGTTTGCCATAAAATGCTTGGGACTGGTTCCAACATTTTTACTCTGTACTCCATGGACGAGAGCCCCTGCCATTTCCGCAGAGAGAAAAGGATCCTCGGAATAATATTCAAAATTCCTGCCACATAAGGGAGAACGCTTGATATTCATGGCCGGTCCCAGAATAGTGCTGACATTCTCCGCCTGGCATTCCTCCCCCAGTGTTTCGCCAAGCTTTGTGAGCAGTTCTCTGTTAAAGCTGGAAGCTGTTGCGCAGCCTGCCGGGAAACATACCGCCTTAATACTATCATTAATACCCAGATGGTCTGCCGTCTGGTCCTGTTTTCTGAGTCCATGAGGTTCATCTGAAACCATTTCTGACGGGATACCCAACCGCTCTATTCCTTTCGTATGCCAGAAATCAAGTCCGGAGCATAGTCCTGCCTTCTCTTCTAATGTCATCTGCCCAACGATTTCTTTTATTTTATTCATTTCCATCGCAATTTCTCCATTTTCATACTATAATCCAAGCTTCTCCTTCAATTCTTTTGTGATCTCATAAGCGCTGTATTTCATCGGGATTTCGTAATTTTCCTCTGGGCTGTGCTGGGGATCCCAGACCTGCGCATAGAAAGGGTTCTTTCTGGCAATCTTCGGATATGCCCATGACTTCCGTAGGCATTCCGGGCACCAGTGACCGCCGTGGAGCACCGCATTGGCAGACATTGCAAACTCATGCCCAAATGCACATTTCCATTTAACAGGTGTATAGATATCCTTTGCTTCTGCTTCCAGATACTCACCACCTCTGTAACCTGCTGCCTTGTTCATATCTCCGGCATCCAGGCTGGCGATGCCTTTTTCTTCGTCGTATCCATGGTTCAGATAAGTTTCTTCCTCACTGGGCTTGTGAAGGTCGAAGGAAGTCTGGGCGTTCTTTTCTTCCAGGGAACCGAAGAAAGCCTGAATCCATTCTGTCTCGTTATTTTCTTCCATCCATACCAGACCCATGCGCATTGCCGCAATTTCCTTATTGTGCGCTTTCATGGTCTCAGCTGTAGGCATCATGGCGGCGATCATTGGATTCTTCATCATCCTCTCTATCTCGCCTTTTACGGAAGCCCAGTAAACGGATGCGGGGATCTGTCGAAAATGCAGGTATTCATCCAGCTTGTCGGAATCCGTATAATAATGCCCGTGGAAATTGAACCTTGCGAAATCTTTCGGATCATATACATCCTCATATTTGATCCCCATGGGATCGCAACTGATCGCGAAATTTTCCCAGATAGTGAGACGGTACTCTTTCCCGCTGCTCAGATTATATGCCTTTCTCCAAAAACTCTCATCCACCCAATCCTCACAGAGATTCGCCATACAGATGCCGGACTCAATGGCAGTGCTCCATTCCAGCACATTGTTGGGCGGCTGATGGAACACAATGGGCAGTTCTCCTGCACCTTCCGCACTGGGATGCTGTCCTGTCTGACGGATGGATACCCAGTATTTCAGCCCGCTGTCAAATACCTCTGCCTCAGAGAATACCTTGGAGATCGCATAGTAATCATGGATGGAGGATATGACGATCAGACACCTTAAATTATTTCTGGCTGTTTGTAACTGCGATTTTAATACTACGAGAGCTGCCAATGAACTACACACTACCCAACCCGCTGTCAGTCTTGCTATCCGGGAATTAGAACAATATTATGGCGTGATCCTGTTTGACCGGATTGGAAGAAGATTAAAGATCACAGAAGCAGGGCAGCGGTTTCAGGAGTATGCCTTCCATATCATCGCCCTATTTGATGACATGGAAAAAGGAATGAGGGACTGGGATTCCTTTAGGATTCTGCGGGTAGGCGCCAGCATTACTATCGGTTCTCAGTTTTTACCGAATTATGTAAAAGCATTTTACAACCGTTATCCTGGCACAGAAGTCAGGGCAGTCATTGGTCCCTCCAATTATCTGGAGCAGAAAATCTTAAGTAATGAACTGGATTTTGCATTGATTGAAGGTATTACACATATCCCTTCTTTTATCTCAGAAGAATATATGGAAGATCATTTAACTGTTATCTGCCCGGTCAACAGCAGTTTTCGTCAAGGGCAGGAAATCACTGTTGATGAATTTCGCAGGCAAAACTTTCTGCTTCGTGAAAGAGGAAGCGGAACAAGAGAAGTTTTTGAAAGGGTAATTGAACAGGCCGGATTTATAGTTACTCCTATTTGGGAGGCGATGAGCACAACAGCCTTGGTGAATGCTGTCATCAATGGACTCGGGATTTCTGTTCTTCCCCATAGGATGGTTGTCGGTCCTTTGAAGCGCGGTCTTGTGACATCTGTAAGAGTGAAGGGGTTAAACTTCCAGCGAAAATTTCATATCATCTACCATAAGGAAAAATACCTCACTTCGTCCGCAAAAGCATTTATGGAACTATGCCGTAATTATGAAGTGGATTATCCGATCCCCAGCTATAATGATCTGTATTAGAAGCAAAACCAACTTTTGACAAATCTTCCTAAATATACGGTCAGATTTCGCGACAAAGTGCATTTCACTAAATATAATAAGGCGGCTTTTGCTGTTCGCTGCCTGTCAGATTTTTAAAGCTACAGCAGTATCTGTCATGCGTATATCCATTATGTTCAGGATAGATTTTTAAATCTTCACTGAACTTATAATAAAGTCCTGCATCTGGACGGCACGCGCACCACATATATTCTTTTTTCCTCTGTATTGATCTCTGATGAGGGCTCTCTGTTCTCTGCCAAGATACCCGGGATATAAATCCTTTCCATCAACTGTTATAAATTTTGTATTGTACATGAAATGTCCTCTTTGATTATTTTTTGTACCATTGAACGAATCATTGACAATATACAGGCAGGGAGACTCTTTCCCCGCCTGATATGACAATATCTATCCAATTAGGCACTCTTTTCCCTTAAATGCAAACCCATATTTGCGAATCTTATCTGGTGTATAACCAGCAGAAATAAGTTCTGTCTCATACTGTTTTTCCTCAATCTGGGTATGGGCATTTGCCAATGTATCTTCAAGTGTTTTCTCGTTCTCGTCAGGGTCCAGTACCTTAAATTCTAAAATGAACGCTTTTTTTGTTTTATCGAGCGGCTCTATCATCACATCATACCGTCCAAACCCGCTTTCCCTGTTGGAACGGACTTTATAAGTGTCCGAAAGGTTTACTACCATACCAAGCACAAATCCATGATAGAACCGTTCTGGCTCTGCCTGTTCAGAAGGCTTGTTCCCACTGTCAAAAGAGCTGAAAGTGTTCAGGGCAACTTTGTTCATGAACGCATTCATCTTTTTAACATTGTCATTCAGGAGTGCTTTGATAAATTCACTATAATACACTTCTGTATCATTTTCAAACCAGTCTTTTACCATCCTGCGGAACATCCGCCTGACTTCAAGGTTCGTAATGGTCAGCGTGTACCAGACATCTCCCTCCTCTCCGATTCCTTCCTCGTCCTCATCCAATGACCTCAGATCCAGCACTTTCAGGTATCCCGTCGCGAGCAGAAGGCTCCAGACTGCATTCGCGCTGCCGTTTAGCTGGTCAAAAACTATTTTTTCATCAATTTTTGCCTCGAAGCTTTTACCCTGAAGAAGATCTTCCATTGTCTGTTTTATATTTGGATTTCCCTTTTGGATCAACAGATTCACAAGCCCATTGCCGCTTGTGTTCGACCAATACGTATCATATTTTCCCTTTTCATTGATAAATGATACGATTGACCACGGATTGTAGATGTCCATACAGGTGCCAAAAGTAAACCCGTCATACCATCTCTTTACTTTTGCTTTCTGCTCTCCTAATCTGGCATCATCAAGTGCTATAAAGACTTCTTCTTCCGTAAATCCAAAGGACGTAGCATATTTATCTGAAGTTGTAGTGATGACACTCAGGTTATTCATACCCGTGAAGATACTTTCTTTTGCCACCCTTGTGACTCCTGTGATGAGACCGCGCTCAAGGTATTCGTTTGTCTTAAACGTGGAATTGAACAGACCACTAAAGAAGCTCGCAGTCTCCTCCCAGTACCCGGAAACCCACGCATCCTGCATTGGTGTATCATACTCATCTAGGATGATGATCACTTTTTGATTATAATAACGCTGCAGGAAACCAGCCATCGAGTGTATGGCATCAGTAGCTAATTCGCTGCTCATTCCATGTTCTATCCTCTGATAATATCTCTGTTCTTTTTCATTTAACAGACATCCCTTTAACAAATAGTCGTTTTTATTATACAGATCCGTGATTACTTTTGTTATCTTAAAAACCATTTCTTTATATGTCGTCGCTTTTACATTGGCAAAACTTAAAAAGATTACCGGAAAAGTTCCCTGCAGTTTCCTGTACTTATATTCCCCGTCAGAAGATTTTTCCTCCCATATGGACAAGCCTTCAAACAGTTCACTCCTGCCCGCATACTTATTTGAGAAAAAACACTCTGTCATACTCATGTTAAGTGTCTTTCCAAACCTGCGCGGACGTGTAATCAGAGTAACTTTATCTGCATATTCCCACCATTCCCTGATGAAATCTGTCTTGTCGATATAAAATATATGTTCTGTCCTCACTTCCTCAAAATCCTGATAACCGAGACCAGCCTTGTTTTCATTCATGTGATGCCCTCCCCTGTCTGAAATTGTTTTCTGTTAATTATCAGTATACACGATACCGGCTTTTTTCACAATATATGGATTGATTTAGCGGTTTTTCCTATGGTCATCAGCCCATGACATCAGTGTTTTTGCATCCTTTGAGGTTATTAAATTTTCCATATGGACCTCATTTATGAAATTGTAAATATCCTGCAGTGAACTGCCTGCATATCCGGTTATTTTTTTGATCATTTCTTCCATATATATGTACCTCTTTTTCATATACGCAAAAACAGAACAGTTATACAATCAACCGTTCTGTTTTTGTGGATCAGCAACTATCTTTATGAAACTTCCCCCTTGTCATTGCCCGCATACAGCTATATATCAGCTTTGGTATTCCATTACGGAATTCTTCATGCTTGATTCTATGTGCGATTACATCTGACACCACCGTATAAAGGACGCGTACTTTTTCTGGTGGCAGATACTCCTGTTTACTATACTTCGTGGTGCTTAACAGTAGATCCAGGTTATGCATGTAA
>CAMWLV010000166.1 GCA_947175175.1 uncultured Lachnospiraceae bacterium | reverse complement strand
GTGTTTGAAAATGGCATTCATCTGTCGGGAGGAGAACTGCAACGGTTGATGCTGGCTCGGGCGCTGTATAAAAACGCTCCGATCATTGTCCTGGATGAACCAACCTCTGCACTCGATCCAATCGCTGAGAGTGAAATATATAACAAGTACAGTGAACTTACAGATGGCAGGACGGCAATCTATATTTCTCACCGCCTTGCCTCCACCAGATTTTGTGACCGCATTTTATTGATTGCAGAAGGGGGTATCAATGAAGAGGGGACACACGACGAATTGATTGCCCGGAATGGGCATTATGCAGATCTCTTTGAGATTCAAAGCAGGTATTATCGAGAAGGAGGAAAGGGCAATGAGTAAGGAAACAATACAGTTGTCTTTGCGCGGATTCAGGATCTGGTGGAGAGAGAATCCCAGACTGCTGCTGTCTGTAATGACATGCGGGATTGTAGACACCATAACGCCTTATGTAGACATTTGGCTGTTGGCGCACTTAATCAATGAGATTGCCGGTGGACGTGAACCGCATATGCTCAAAACATACGTACTGGCATTGATGTTCTCATCCGCAGTACTTTCACTGCTATGTGCAGGATTGACCCGGTGGAAAAATGTTCAGTTAGCCTGTCTTTGGCATACTCAGAATAAAGTGTTCATGGAAAAGCTGCTGTCAATGGATTTTGCAGATATGGATGACGGCTATGTACAGGAACTTCGTTCACGGATATGGCAAAATACGGATTCGGGAGGATGGGGGCTATATAAGCTGGTGTATAGTTTTGATGCAATCATCAGATCCGTTATGTCCATCATCAGTGCAGTTCTGTTAACTGCGTCATTGTTCCTATTGCCGGTTACATCAGACAGCGAAAAGTTAACTGTACTCAATAATCCTATTTTTATCCTGCTGATCATTGCAGTCATGTTTGGTGTTACGTTTGCTGCGCCTGTATTATCTGTCAAAGCAGGTTCCTACTGGGTAAAGTATGCGGATGAAAATCAATTGGGGAACCGGCTTTTCGGTTTTTGGCTCGGCAATCTCGGAAATGACCGCTCAAAGGCGCTGGATGTAAGGATTTATCGCCAGGATATTCTGAGCAAAAGCAATTTGAAAAAGTATAACCCCTTTATTCCCACCTCAAATCTGGCAAGAGCATCAAGAGGGACTATGGGAGGATACCAGGCTCTGTCTGGGGCTGTGTCACAGATATTTGTGGGGGTTGCATATATCTTTGTATGTCTGAAAGCGCTGGGAGGAGCCTTCGGTGTCGGTATGATTGTGCAGTATGTGAGTGCCATCATTGCATTATCTGGTGGTTTGTCCATGATGATTGAGACGTTAGGTGATTTGGGGAATAATACTGCGTTTTTGCGCACCGTGTTTGAATTTTTAGACTTGCCAAATAAAATGGATCAGAGGAATATGGCTGTCAGTCATAACAACAGTGAGGGATACGAGATCGAGTTTCGGAATGTTTCTTTTCGGTACCCTGGTCAGGAGTATTATGCACTGCGCAATGTGTCGATGACGTTCCATGCAGGGCAGAGATTGGCTGTGGTGGGTATGAATGGAAGCGGGAAGACTACTTTTATCAAACTGCTGTGCCGGCTGTATGATCCGACCGAAGGTGAGATACTGCTGAATGGAGTCGATATACGAAAATACGAGTATCACGAGTATATGCAGTTGTTCTCTGTTGTGTTTCAAGACTTCCGGCTGCTCTCTTTTGAACTAGGGCAAAATGTTGCCGGCAGCATCGATTATGACGAGGACAAAGCGGCTCAGTGTCTTCGTGATGCTGGTTTCGGGATCCGCCTCGACAAACTCCCCGCTGGACTTGCTATGGCATTATATAAGGACTTTGATGAGAAGGGTGTTGATATTTCCGGGGGAGAGGCACAGAAGATCGCATTGGCAAGAGCTTTATATAAAGATGCGCCATTTATTATCCTTGACGAGCCTACGGCTGCGCTTGACCCAATCGCGGAGTTTGAGGTATATAGCAGAATGAGACAAATCATAGGGGAAAAGTCGGCGGTATTCATCTCGCATCGATTGTCCTCCTGTCGTTTCTGTCATGATATCGTAGTGTTTCACGAGGGCAGTCTGATTCAGCGCGGCAGCCATGATTTGTTGGTGGGCGACAAATCGGGAATGTATTACAAGCTGTGGAGCGCACAGGCACAATATTATGAGGTGCAAGAGAAATCAGTGTGAAAATTTCACGTTTCAATTGCCTGTGCGAGGATAAGCTGCTGATGTAGGACTGCCATGCCGTTTGCGGGGACATCTGGTGCATTTTCCTTTACAGAAAGGTTATCTTTCAGATAAGCCTTTAACTGCCGGACATTGTTCTCAATATCTTGGAGGCATATCTTCCGGCTCTCCTGTGGGAGACTGTCCAGATTAACAATCACGGCATTGAAATCCAGATAGATATTAATAGATTTGGAAGCAATCTCCATCATCAGTTTTTCAAATTCCTTTTCTCCCTGTTCTGTCAATGAATAAACTGCCTTTTCAGGCATTTTCTATTTTTTACGACACAGCTTTTGATCAATCCCTTTTCTTCCAGCTGAAGGACTTTTTATAGATTGAGGGAGTGCTTATTTTTACCCATTTGGATATATTGCGGTATTCCACCAGTTTTTGGATATCATAGGCGCTTAAAGATTCCTTTTTTAAAATGCCCAATACGATAAGATCGATTGTAGCCATTTTTATACCCTCCTGCGTGGTCCAGCACGCATACCAATCAATAGTTTGAAAGTGGTAACAGTTCAGACAGGTATTTGCACTTTGCTGCAAATTATGGCTTTGCAAGCCACGTAAAAAAATGTGGGCGCTGCATTGAGAGCCAATGGACTTTGGAAAAAGCAAAAGAAGGCTGTTTCCTTGGCACCTGTCGACAGGAATCTGCTTTGTGCATGGGATTGGTCTTCTCCCGATGGTCTGGGGCTGAATGGTGTACTTTACGCCCAGCCGGCAGCCGATATCTTGACGGCTGTTGTCACAGTATTTATGGCTCTGAATCTTCATAGAAAACTGACTGCGGAAGAATCCCACATAATTTTACAGTCACAGAAGCAGCAATAAATAGTATAAACTTATGAAGCTGAAAAAGGATATGGAATATTTCTGCTGTACTTGATTATCCCAATAGAAGTATGGTAAAATAAACTTCTATTAATACAGCGATTGTATAAAAGGGGAGGAGTACAGATATGCATCAGGAAGAAGAGGATATCTATGACCGTTTTGAGGTAAGCAGTAAAAAGGATAAGATCAAGAAAGCAATCATAGGGGAACTGTTGTTAACGGTTGTTTTGTGTATTATTGCGATCAATTGGTTTTCAAACGCAAAGGGTATTCTGTTTGATAATCCGATGGATTACTATGAACTGGCATCATCAGGCGGTCTGTATAATAACCGTTATGTTACACTGCATGTGCACGGTGTGCTGGCAGCTTATGCGGAAGCAAATTATATAAAGGACCCATCTGTGCCAGATTGGTTATTATCAAACATAAATTTAGGGGATCGTGAACAATATTTTGCCCTGTGGATGGAAAATAATGACATTATATCATTAAAAGCCAGTGATGAGGAGCTGATCGAGCAGCTCAACGAGAGATGCGAAGAGACATTGGAATATCTGGATGCGGTCAGTGCGGGTGAGAGAAATGCTTTTTTAAAATCTAAGGAAATAACGATAAATGGTGTAATCACATCTATGGATGAAGATGTCAAGGAATACTATGAACGATTTTTGAGAGATATAGGCATGGAGAAGAACGATCCGCGTGTTCATTATAAAGAAGTGGATACCATCGCAACCCGCACGGATATGATTCTAGCTTCCGTTTGCATGATCGTCATTGTGGTTCCTTTTGTAGTAACAGCTGTCATTTTATTGAAAAAATGGCGTTATCTATAAGTGCTTGTTGTTGAACTCAGAGTGTGGTAAAATGAATCTGTTATCTATGCCATGATATGAAAAAAAGCGGAGATAATAGATGAAAACGATAAAATGAGTGAACGAGGAACTACAGTGAATTATATCATTTTTGATTTGGAGTGGAATCAGGCCGCTGATTTGAGGACGAGGCGTGCAAACAGCCTGCTGTTTGAGATCATAGAGATTGGGGCAGTGAAATTAAATGAAAAAAGAGAGAAGATTGATGATTTTCATGAGCTGATTAAGCCTCAGGTATTTCATACGATGAATCAGGTGACTGGAGACCTGATTCATCTCAAAATGGAGCAGCTTGAGAACTGCCGCTCGTTTCCGGAAGTGGCAGAAGATTTTGTCAGGTGGTGCGGGAAGGATTACATTTTCTGCACATGGGGAAGTCTTGACCTCACAGAGCTGCAGAAAAATATGGACTACTATCATATGACACCAGTGTCAGAAAAAACGCTGCGGTACTATGATATTCAGAAACTGTTCAGCATCGCTTTTGAAGACAGGAAATCGAGGCGTACATTACAGTATGCGGTGGATTTCCTTGGTATCGAAAAGGACGTAGCTTTTCACAGGGCATATACAGATGCGTATTACACAGCAGAGATTGTAAAAAAGATAAAAAGTGACACGGTTTTTCGGAATTATTCCTTCGACACCTATCGTTTACCGAGAAATAAATCGGAGGAGATTAAAATCTGTTTTGAAGATTACTCAAAATATATATCAAGGGAATTTTCCGATAAGCTTACTGCTATGGGAGACCGTGAAGTTACTTCTACCCAGTGCTTTCTCTGTGGTGCAAGAACCAGGAAAAAAATTCCATGGTTTACCAGCAATGGGAAACATTATTATACTGTTGTCAACTGTGCACGCCATGGTGCGATCAAAGGAAAAATCCGGCTGCGCAGGTCGGAAAACGGCAGGATTTATGTGGTAAAAACGATGAAGCAGATTGATTCTGACGGAGTGCAGGATATCCTCAATAAGAAAAATCAGATTCGTCAAAGCAGAAAAGAGAGACGTCATAAAAAGGAAGGTCTTGTCTAACGCCTTCCTTTTCTGATTCGTGTCATCTGCCGTCTGGATGAATTGTGCCATCTGGAATTTCGCCGCGCCTGTCTTCTGGCGGCATGAACCTCCCGTCTTCTGCTGCGGCGGCGTTTGCTGCTCTGTCCCCGCGAAGAAAAGCTATAGTTGTTGATGATGGTTATGACAAATATAATAAGTACGATCACTGCCACTGCAATGATAACGCCAAAGATGACTTTCTTGACATCAATATAGATCACATTGATCTCTTCCTGCGGTTTGGCGGGCGGCTCGGAGGAGGTCATCATTTCTCCCTCAGGAGCCTTAGGGACGATTTCAGTGACAGATTCGTTGGAGCTGAAATGAAAAGCAGGAACACTGGATTTGTAAAACACCAGATTGCACTCTCCAACAGGCACGCCAGAGTAGGTGTAATTGATCGATGCAATGACATTTGTGTCAGTTGACTGCGCTGCATATGTCAAGGTGGAAACAGTATCTGAAAACTCTGCCGTGTTCGGCAATATGATATATGCGTCATTTTCTATGGAAATAAGAGGTGTCGAATCCCCAAACAGGTCATTTTCCGTGTCAAAGAAATCCATTGTATCAATATTGTACTTGGTTTCGTTATCCTTGATGGGTACTCTTTGAAAATTTTCAAATCCATACTGAAACAGCGTGATCGTGTCCTCAAACTGATAGGGTGTCTCGTCCATAAAAACGACACAGACAAGCTTCATTCCGTTCTTCTCAGCAGCAGACACGAGTGTCTGGCGCGACTGTGACACATATCCTGTCTTGCTTCCAAGCAGATACTGGTATTCGTATGGTTTTCCCTTGAAGAGCTGGTTTTTGGAGGCAATCCACACATCTTCCTCATCATCGGGTTTTAGACGGAAATGGTAGCTGGTTGTGGAGGACATTTTGCAAAGCATTTCATTTCCAAAAAACTCGCAGCCGATCAGGGCAAGGTCATAGGCACTGGTATAGTGATCCTCGTCAAAGAGTCCGTTGCAGTTTGTAAAATGAGAATCCATGCCGCCGAGGGCAGCGACTTTTTCATTCATAAGTTCACTGAAAGCTTCCACTGATTTTTCTTTTCCAAGCTTCTCTGCGACGTGTTCCCCGACAGCGCTTGCAACATCATTTGCAGACTGCACGAGCACACAGTAGAGCGCCTGCTCCATGGGCATGGTGTCGCCTGGATCGACACCGCCAAGCCTGGAACCGTCACTTGGGACATCGTGGATGGAATCGTGTGAGAAGGTAATCATCTCGTCCATCGTGCAGTTCTGCATTGCGAGCAGACAGGTCAAAATCTTGGTCGTGCTGGCGGGATAGCTCTTTTCGTGGATATTTTTAGCGTAGAGAATGGTATGTGTGTTCATCTCCATCAGGATAGCGGACTCAGCGCCGATGGCAGGTCCCTGAGGCCAGTTTGCGATTGCGTTGGACTGGATCGGAAGTGTCTTGCGCTGGTCCATCTGTTCCATGTAGTCGACATCGGCGTGCACGATAATGGAGCCGGGAAGCAGGGCATCAGTAAGCGATAAATTAGAAATAAGCACTGATACAAGCGCCATGCCGGCAATCAATCTATTTATAATTCGTTTTGTTCCATTCATTGAATAAATCCCTTCATATATTGTAAAACTGTTTTTATTTCTATTATGTGACTGTTGCTGGAGCGCGTTTGAAAAAAGCTTTTTGTCAGTAGGCAGAAAAGATCTTTCAGTTACGCTCTAAGTATATATATTAGATTGTACACTATTTTTATAAAAATGTAACCTGAAATAAAAATTTAATATATGGGAGTACAACAGTTATAAGCCATTAAAAATAGTTTTGCAATGTTAAATTCATATTCCATGTCAAGGTCATGTTTCATGACCTGATACATCTCAATCACTACTTATTCTTACATACTATGCAGCATAGTACCAAGCCATATACTGAACCAGAGCATGAGAGTACGGTTGATAGTTAGAAATTATTCATAAATAACTTGTTTGGAACTGTTCAGAAATAGCATGTGCAACTTGCGGTGTTATTTCATAGAGGTTAGATTGATAAACTAATTGGTCAAAAAATGTAGGCATAGCTGCATAAGTTATTTTTAAATATGCATGTCGGAAAAAGCACAAAATATGCACTGAAAATTTGCATAAAATCATTGTATTCCATTTGTTGATTGGTTCAAACAAATCTCTTTTGTGCAACTCTCAGATTTGCTCATTTACAGCAAAGAATATAATTACCAGCATAAGAGGCAGTATATTAAAAATAATATGTCGCTCCAAGATCATTTGATGTAGCAGACGTGCATTTAAGCATGTTATATTAAACATGCCATACTGAAGAATTATTTATGAACAGTAATTTATTTTTGCTACATAATATGTCAATATGAATGATATAAGACTTTCTATACTCCGCGCAAAACAGTGTTTGGGATAGATTGTCTGCAAAGCAAAGCATATTTTTGAAGTGTCTCCTCTGAATGTGCGTGATATCCATCACAAAGTACACCGTCGCTGTCTGTGTATGACTGTAGAAAATATGCATCTGCACCAGCAATCCATCGGGAGATGCCAAGCATATCTGATTCGTCATGAAGTTCCTTTACAATTGTCGTGCGAAACTCGTAGGGAATAAGGTTTTGCTGCATCAGGATTTGGACAGATTCGTCAATTGCTGCCAGATCAAATTTGGGTTGATTGTTATGAAATCCGATGGTGATTTCGTATTTTTCAGGTGCATTTTTAATATCCATAGCACAATAATCAATAAGACCAGTGTGGATTAAGTTATAAAGCATCTGTGGATTAGTGCCGTTAGAATCCAGTTTTATGAGATAACCAAGTTCCTTGATCTGTCTAATTAATTCTGGCAAATCGGGATACAGGGTAGGTTCACCGCCAGTGATGCATACGCCAGTTAGTACGCTGCGCCTTTTCTTTAAAAAGGCAAAAATCTCTTCTGGCGTAAGCGGAATAAGAAACTCATTTTTTAATACAATATCCCTATTGTGGCAGTACGGGCAGCGGAAATTACAGCCGCCAATGAATAAAGCAGCCGCTACATGTCCTGGAAAATCCAGTAGAGTTGTTTTGTTTAGTCCCAGAATAAGCATGATATATCCTCCCGTATTTCTTGCCTTTTCTGCTATCATTAACTATCATTCAGTTACATAGTCCGATATGTGTCGGAGCTTTGACCGGAATTCTCAAAGAAAATTCCGCGATCTGATAAAAAGCTAATTCATGAAACTTCCTAAAGAGCTGTTCTCAAAACAGTATAACATATTTTTTACAGAATACACATAGGATAAATCAATATGAAATAAAACAGGGTTGATGAAGCGATGATGAATTACATTTGGGGTGGTATGTTGATCATAGGTATCATTTTTGGCGTGGTGACAGGAAATATGCAGGCAGTGACAGATGCGGTACTACAGTCGTCTAAGGAGGCAGTAACACTTGGTATCTCAATGCTTGGCATTGTGGCATTCTGGACAGGGCTTATGGAAGTGGCGCAGGAGGCAGGAGTCATCACAGGGCTCACAAAGCTGATTGCGCCGTTTATGCACTTTCTGTTTCCTAAGATCCCGAAAGGACACCGGGCATGGGATTCCTTATCCGCAAATTTTGTGGCTAATATCTTGGGACTCGGCTGGGCGGCAACGCCGGCTGGGCTTTGAGTTATTATAGTGACAGGTTGAAAAAACCATTGTAAAATCAAGGGTTTCCACCGATTTAGTCCTAATGAAAAAATGTAGTATTGTAGCAAAAGCATTTCTAATTTTTCATTTGGACGGTGCCGATTCATAAGAAAATACAAAGAAATGTCATTAATGTAACTCAAAGTGCCTAAAAGCTATGAGTTACTGGTTTTAGTATAGCATAAGGAGGGCAGAAGGTAAACAATTCAATTACATATTGATTATTTTAGGTAGGACTAAATTAGTGAATGGCAGAAATGTCGTTATAACTAGCTTAGTCCTATTTATGTGTCAAAAATAGAATACGGAATATGAAAGGAGTCAGATTATGGCTAATAACACAGCGTTAAGTGCAAAAAATGAAAATATTCATTTGGCAGAGCAGATTGCTCAAAATGTAACTTTTAGAGATGGAGAACACAAAAAATTCTTTCTTGCATATCTGCCAAAGTGCAGGTATGTAGATGTCTATCATGCAGCATTGGTGTATTGCTTGGGGATTGATGCAGACACAAGGAGAAATATTAAAACAATCTATGACTTTAAAACAGGTTGTGTCAAAACGGAATTCAAAGGCAATCTGATGATTGCCCTGCATAATGGCTGGATTACAAGCGGAAGTGCAAAGGTAGTCCGTATGGCGTTT
>CAMWLV010000165.1 GCA_947175175.1 uncultured Lachnospiraceae bacterium | reverse complement strand
AATTAATTTGAAGAAAATATTTAAATTTTAGTGAAGATAATCTAACGAATAATAACTATTACAATGAAAGAACAGGGGAACTTAAATTCATCTGTTCGGACATAGTGGCAGAGGACGGAACGGCATCGCTTGCCTTTACCCACGCATCGGATTATGTGATCTCGATAGATGGAGATGAGGAAGAAGAAAGTGACAGTGTTTCAGAAGATGCACAGCCGAAAGATACGGAAGGGATAGCAGGAAGCAGCACGATGGCAGAAGAAAGCTCCAAGAGCGGGCAGGCAGGGAGATCGTGGTGGTTTATGATAATCGGCGTGCTGGTGATTACCATGGGGATCGGTGTATTTTTTGTAGTAAATAAGAAAAGGAAAGGGGGTGACAACTGACGGCAGCAATTTGTGGTGTAACTGAAAAAATAATTTAATGGAGGAGATAATATGGCAGAGAGAAGAAAGATTTTAGTGGGAGTAAGAGACTTGATAGATAGTGAAATTCTCGGTATGGCGTCTTTTAAGGAATCAGAAGGCGTGGCGGGGACGGGCGATGCGAAATGTGTGCTTTCATGCCAGTGCTTTGCCGGGCGTAAGCATGAGGGAGATGAGAATGGGAAAACATCGTACCGATGTGGTATTCTTACTTTCATAGAGCAGGACCCATTAATCTTTACAAAATATGAGCTGGTATATTCGGATGTGCGTATATCACCGAGCCAGAAAGAAAGTTTGAGTGATTTCCAGTGTTCTCCTTCCAGCGTCATAGTCGGACGCCACCACAAGGGGGACGAAAACGGGCAGACCTACTATTATTACAGGGATATATGGGTCAAGAAGCTATTGGCTTCAGATCATACGAAAATTAAGCTTTCCTGTGAGGAGCCTGACAAAAAGGAGTGCAAAGAAAGTGCTGGAGAATGGATGCAGTCGCCGTATACAGAAGACAGATTCCAAAAGTATCGTGCAATGACTGGAAGGAAACATGTGGGGGACGAAAATGGAAAGACATATTATGAATTTAAAATGTTTTATTTTGAGGTCGATGAAAAGGGTGACATCATAAATCCGAACGATTCAGAATAGATTCTGAATTTTTGATGCGTTTAAAAACAGCAAAAGAATAGTATATATTTGGGAGAGAGTACTGCGTTTCATTAAAATGTGCGATTGCAGTACGCCTTTCAATATAAGAGAAGTAATAGTTCCTTAATTGTGTTTTCATGGATAAATCAACGAAGCCCTTGATTTTTTTCCTTGAAATCAAGATTCAGGAGCGGATTGTTTATTGTAATGGCACGAATGGGATTTGTACAAAAATAAACCTGAATGAACTTCTGCTTGTTGAAACATATTCTTGCCGCATTCTTTGAGTATGATAAGAAACCAATAGAGCTTAAAGGTTTATCGGCAGCAGAGCAGGACATTATAAACTCATACAGGGTATTGTCGGTAAAGGACAAGGAACTGTTAACAGCATATCTAGTACTCCATCCGGTCAGAAATTAGAATTGTGAACCGCCTGTTTCGCACCATTGCGTCGTTAAAATTTCTAGACGATGCCACCGCATCGCCGTCGAAATTTTGCCTAGCACTGGCACAAACCATGCGGCCCACAACTCCAATTTCTGTCTGGATGGAGTACTAGACGGTCTATGTAAGCGATGAGCATCTGCTAGTCTAAATGTCACTCTCACCAATAAAATAATAGCCAAACTGGATTATATATCCATGCTTGACTATTATCTGAAAGTTGCGTGAAAACTAGAGAAACGCCTTTGTACCAAACGGTACACCGGGTGGTGTGAGAGGTCAGCTAATTAATGGTCAGCCTCCTACTCTATGTAAGTTATTTTTTCAAAGAGAACTGCCCAATCAAACCATCTAAGATGGATGCCTGTGCGGATAATTCCTCACTGGTTGCAGAGGCTTCCTCCGCCGTTGCGGCATTGCTCTGTACGACCTCTGAAATCTGGTTGACCCCTTTCTCCGCCTGGCGCATTGCCTCGGTCTGATCTTCAACCATTGTCTTAAGGTTCTTGGAGAAATCAGCAATCTGCTTGATACCATCGACTACGGAACCAAGGGCATTTGCCGCATTCTCTGCCGCGCGGTTTCCTTCGGCAACTTCCCTGATGGAACCTTCGATCAATTCCCTTGAATCAATTGCTGCCTTCGCACTCTGATTCGCCAGTACCCTGATCTGGTCAGCTACAACTGCGAAACCACGCCCTGATTCACCGGCTCTTGCAGCCTCAATTGACGCATTGAGTGATAACAGATTGGTCTGTGAGGCGATGGATTCGATCTCAGAGATAATGTCTCCGATTCTGTTGGAAGAAGCATTGATGCGCTCCATGGCTGCCATCATCGAATTCATTTCCTCGCGGCTGTTGTCAGCCTTATCGGCGTAGAGCTGTGCCTTCATATAGGACTCATCTGCGCTCTGCGCGCTCTTTTCCATAGTGCTCGTAATCTCGGAAATGGTAGCATGCAGTTCCATAACTGCATTTGTCTGTTCTGTGGCGCCTTCGGCGAGAACCTGCGATGCATCAGCTAGGTCGTTTGAACCAGATGATACCTGATTGGAAACTTCGCCGATGGATGTCAGGGTTTCAACCATCTGATCACGCAGTCCGCGCATAGATTCATATAACTTTAGGAAATCTCCGGTATATTTTGCTGAATTTTTTGATTTTACTGCATAGTTTCCGCCAGCCATCTCGCCCAGCACTTCACTGATGTCATGGATAATGGTGTTCAGGTTGTTTGCCATCTCAGTTGCATCTTTTTCCATATACTCCACTTCATCGCCAGTATCCACCAACGGGAATGGTGAAGTGAGATCTCCTGTTGAGAAGGTCTTGAGACGCTGCCCAAGCTGTCCAAGAGGGAAGGCAATGCCTTTAGAAATCTGCCTGCCGATTCTGGTTGACAATACCATTGAGATTCCAATAACAACGATGATCACGATAGACAAGATCACAGCTATTGTAGTTAGCGTTGTTGACAAACTGTTTCCATGTTCAACCTTTAATTCCAGAAGAGTTTCCGTCTGCTGATAAATGCTGGAAAACTTGGGCATCAGCTCATTGATCGCTATATCCTGCGCCTGTAAGCAACGTGCTCTATCCGTTGAAGCGCCTATCTCAACGACCTCATCAGCCTGTTCCCAAAAAGGCACCAGCTCGGTTTTGATCTGATTATAGATCGCTCTGCTCTGGTCTGAGATAACGGTCTTTTCTACTTCAGCAAAAGCCTCCTCAAATGCTACTTTACATTCCTCATATGTCTCCACTGCCTTCTGAATTGCGGTCGCGTCATCATATCCGATGGCTGCCCGAAGCGATGACCTGGCTTCAGCAAATTGATATAGTGCCCTTCCGATATCTCCCTGTGCGAAACCGTAATTTTTCAAAGCATGAGAATATCTGCTTGAGATGACGATGAGAGCGATCAACGCCAGAATCGCAACGGCTGCCGTAATGGATGCCACCTTTAAAAAAGATCTGGTTAGCTTTTTTTCAATGCTTGCTCGTTCGTTCATTGTTAAGTTCCCCTTTCTTATGTTACTATCCTTTTCTAAATTAATAATATGCCCCATTCTCCCCTGTTCAATAGAATGTTTAGGCTATCTCTTTCTATTATAGCGTATTTGAAAAAATATGCAAGATAAAAACTGGTTAAAATTACGGCCTGTAGAGAAATAAAAATATAAATAACGAAATTCTGTACACTTTTTCCATATATATGCTATACTAATAACGGCATATTGGTGAGGCATATAAATGCTTTTTCAGCGGGAGCGAGGAAGCCGCACCAAAGAGAAGTGAGGAAAAGATACATGGATATCAGAGAGAAACATGATGAGGGAAAGCGAAACTGTACAGTACTTTGGTATGACAGACCGGCAGCAGATTGGAATGAGGCACTTCCGGTCGGAAATGGCAGGATTGGCGGTATGGTGTTTGGAAATATCGGCTGTGAACAGGTCCAGGTCAATGAGGATACCATATGGTACGGCGGTCCCATGGACAGAAATAATCCCAGTGCAAGAAAGAAACTTCCAGTGATACAGGAGTTGATCAAAAAGGGGAGGATTCATGAGGCGGAGCGTTTTTGCAAGCAGGCAATCGGAGGCACACCGTTTGGCATGCGCATTTACCAGACACTCGGTGATATCTCTATTGACTATGATTTAGGCAAAGATATTTCTGTGACGGATGTGGAGGAATATGAGAGAGGGTTAAATGTTGGAAAGGCATTGTCCTATACGCATTTCAAATGGGATGATACTGTGTATGACAGGGAGATCTTTATGTCAGCGCCGGATGACGTGTGCGTGATGCATCTAAATGCCAGAGGGAAAAATAAGATGAATCTGGAAATCATGCAGTCGCGGCATCATATTTACGAGTATTCAGAGAAGGCATCGGCGGACAGTATCATGCTTGGCGGGAATCTGGGGCGCGATGGATTGGACTATGCCATGATGTGTAAGGCATCAAGCCCTGACGGAACGATTGAGGTGATCGGTGAGAGTATTGTAGTTAATGATGCTGCAGAGATTTATCTGTATTGGAGTGCGGCGACGACATACCGTGTGAAAGTACAGATGGAAAAAGATGGTTCCGATGAGAGCCAGACAAAGAAAGAAGTGTTAAAGGCAGAACTAGCAGAAAAGATTGGAAAAGCGGCTTCAAAAAGTTATGAGGAACTTAAGGAGAGGCATATTGTTGACTATAAATCCTATTTTGACAGGATGTCCTTGACATTTGATCTGGACAAGGAGGCTGTCAGTACAGCACAGAAGACGACCAATCAGTGTCTGGATGAAATCGCAGACGGGAAGACGGATTTAAGCCTGGAACAACTCTATTTTAATTTCGGCAGATACCTGCTCATTAGCTGCAGCCGCCCGGGGACACTTCCTGCAACCTTGCAGGGACTCTGGAATAAGGACATGGAGGCGCCGTGGGACGCCAAATTTACCATTAATATCAATACGGAGATGAACTATTGGCCAGCAGAAACCTGCAGTCTGGGGGATTGTCACCTGCCATTATTTGACTTGCTGAAAAAGATGCTGCCCAATGGCAGAAAGACTGCTGAGTTGATGTATGGCTGCCGGGGATTTGTGGCACACCACAATACCGATATCTGGGGTGATACGGCCCCGCAGGATCTGTGGATTCCGGGCAGTTTCTGGGTGATGGGAGGAGCGTGGCTCTGCACGCATATATGGACACATTACGAATACACAGGAGATGAGGATTTCCTACGTGAAATGTTTCCGGTTATGCGTGAGGCGGCACAGTTTTTCCTTGATTTTTGCATTGAGCATGAAATCAATGGAAAAACCTATCTGTGTACCTGTCCGAGCGTGTCACCCGAAAATACGTTTATTCTGCCCAATGGGGAGCAAGGGGCAAATTCGATCGGAGTGACGATGGACAACCAGATTTTGCGTGACCTGTTTAGTCAATGCAATCAGGCAGCAAAAGTTCTCGGGGTGTCGGATGCATTAGACAGGCAGATTGCCGAGGCATGCAGGCGTCTGATTCCCACACGCATAGGAAGTGACGGCAGAATCCTCGAGTGGTGTGAGGAGTATGAGGAGAAGGAGCCTGGACACAGGCACATTTCGCATCTGTACGGGCTGCATCCATCGGACCAGATTACGAAGGATGGCACGCCAGAGCTTGCAAAGGCGGCAGAGCTGACATTACAGAAGCGCCTGGAGGGGGGCGGAGGACATACTGGTTGGAGCCGTGCATGGATTATGAACCATTATGCAAAGCTTTGGAACGGAGAAAAGGCTCATGAGAATCTGCGTCAGCTATTTATCAAGTCAACACTGCCAAATCTTTTTGACAACCATCCGCCTTTTCAGATCGATGGGAATTTTGGTTCGATCGCGGCGATGGTGGAAATGCTGGTACAGAGTAATGCAGACAGGATTGTTCTGCTGCCAGCACTGCCACAAGTATGGCAAACTGGTAAGATAACCGGTGTTAGGGTTCGCGGGAATGCGCATATGAATATCGCATGGAGCAATGGTAGTCTGGAGAAGGCACAAATCTGCAGCGGGTGTGATGCTGTGAGAAGATTTGTTTATCAAGATAAGCGTATCGAGTTGACGCTGCGGAAAGACATCTGGACAGAAATAATATTTTTATAGGCAGGATATGGAGGTAAAAGTTTGAAAGAAGGTCACTTTCAAACTACTGATTGGTATGCGTGCCGAAGCACGCAAGGGGGTATATGTATGAAATTCAGTTTTAAGGAGGATGCAAAGCGAATCGTTGTAATCTGTTTTGCATCAGTAATTATGGCGTTGAACATTAAGACTTTTGTGCGGACAGGCGGTTTGTATCCAGGCGGTGCGACTGGACTTACCTTATTAATACAGCGGATCGTGGAGTTGTTTTTTGGTTTTGAGCTCCCTTATACATTGATCAATATTTTATTGAATCTGGGACCGATCTATATTGGTTTTCGATTTATCGGCAGGAAATTTACACTTTATTCCTGTTTGTGTATTATGCTGACGAATATTTTGACGGATATTTTGCCGTCCCAGGCAATTGTCTATGACACATTGCTGATCAGTGTTTTTGGCGGAATGATCAATGGTTTTGCGATCAGCCTGTGTCTGATGATGAATGCGACGACAGGGGGAACGGATTTTATCGGCATTTTCCTGTCAGAGCGAAAAGGAGTGGATTCCTTTAATATTGTCCTTGGCTTCAATGCTGTTCTGCTTGTGGTGGCAGGTCTGTTGTTTGGATGGGAAAAAGCATTATATTCCATTATTTTCCAGTATGCATCCACACAGGTTCTCCACACACTCTTCAAGCAATACCGTCAGCATACACTGTTGGTGGTGACGAACCATGCAAGACGGGTGTATGAAGTGATTTCCAAGAACAGTAATCATGGTGCCACGATTATTGAAGCGGAGGGTTCCTACGAGCATCAGGAGCGCAAGATCGTGTATTCTGTCGTGTCAAGGGCGGAATGCAAGGATATCATTAAAGATATTAAGCAGGTCGATCCGAAAGCGTTTGTCAATGTCATCAACACACAGCAGATTTCAGGGCGTTTTTACCAGAGGCCTTATGAATAATGGGAAGAGAACACAAGTGCAGTGTTCTTCCTGAACAGTATATGAAAATGTGGAAGGAGTTATATTAGAGATGGAAGATTTCAAATTTTCAACATTAGAGTACAAGAGACCAGATTTTGAGGGTTTTACAGCGTTTGCGACAGCGACAAAGGAGCACATTGAGCATGCGGGCAGTTATGCGGAAGTAAAAGAGGCAATCCTTGCGTATGATGAGAAAGCAAAGGACTTTTCTACAGATGCCACAGTCGCTTCGGTTCGTCATACCTTAGATACCACAGACGAATTCTATGAGAAAGAAAATGAGTATATTGAAAATACGTTTCCGACGATCATGCCGCAGCTTTTGGCAGTGAATGATGCATTGATGAACAGTCCTTTCCGCGCTGATTTTGAGAAGGAGTATGGAAAGCAGTTTTTTGCACAGAAGGAATTGGAAAAAAAGACATTCTGTGAGACAAATATCCCGTTAATGCAGCAGGAAGCAAAGCTCTGTAATGAGTATCAGAAGATTATGGCGACAGCGGAGATACCTTTTGACGGGAAGACGCTGAATCTGTACGGCGTGCAGAAATATTTTGAACATGAAGACCGAAAGGTGCGCAAAGCCGCAGTTCGGGCGTACTCGGAATTTTACCACAAAAATGAGACACGCCTGGAGGAAATCTGGGATGCGCTGATTCAGTTAAGGAATGAGCAGGGGCGCAATCTGGGTTATGAAAACTATATTCCTGTAGGATATATGAAGCAGGGGCGCACTGATTATGGGCAGAAGGAGGTTGAGTTCTTCCGTGAGCAGGTTCGCACCGTGATTGTGCCGATCTGTCAGGAATTGTATGAAGCGCAGGCAAGACGTCTCGGTGTAAGCGATTTCTCGTGCTATGATGAAAAACGTATTTTCCCAGACGGTAACGCAGTTCCAGCTGGCGATGATGATTTCATGGTAAATGAGGCGGCAAAGATGTATCATGAGATGAGTCCGCAGACGGGTGAGTTCATCGATTTCATGATCGGGCACGAACTGATGGACTTGAAAAATAAGCCGGGTAAGGCGTCGACGGGATATATGACCTGTCTGCAGCGTTACAAGGCGCCATTTGTGTTCTCATGCTTTAATCAGACAATCTTTGACATGCAGGTGCTGACACATGAGCTGGGACATGCCTTTGCTGGATACATGGCAATGCGCAGCCAGCCGATTACGGATTATTATTCAGAATCAACCGATATCGCGGAAATTCATTCCATGTCGATGGAGCAGTTTGCATATCCCTATGCGGAGCGTTTCTTCGGAGAGCAGGCAGATAAGTTCCGCTTCGCGCATCTGCAGGAAGCAGTTACATTTGTGCCCTTTGGCGTAGCAGTTGACGAGTTTCAGCATATCTGCTATGCAAATCCCGACCTGACACCAAAGGAGAGGACGTTGGAATGGAAGAAGCTTGAGGAGAAATATATGCCATGGCGTGTGTATGAGCCAGATGATTTCTTTGACAGAGGCGGCTATTGGTATCACAAGCTGCACATTTTCCTCTATCCGATGTACTATATTAACTACACACTCACAACCATGGGCGCGATGGAATTTAAGAAAAAGGAGAAAGAAAATCATAACAGTGCATGGACGGATTACCTTAACCTCTGCAAGTGCGGCGGCAGCATGAGTTATCTCGAGACATTGAAGTATGCAAATATCTCCAATCCGTTTGAACAGGGCAGTGTAGAGCGCGCAATCAGCGTGGCACGCGATGAGCTGATGAGCAGCCAGTTTATGGTGTAATGGTAGATAAATAGGCAATTTGGAGGTATCTCAATGGGAACATATCTGAATCCTGGGAACAGTGGATTTGCAGGAATATTAAATGATTTGTATGTTGATAAAACTGGCCTGGTCGCACTGATCAATAACTCTATTGAAACACCTAGAAGGCTGACTTGTATCAGCAGACCCAGGCGTTTTGGGAAATCATTTGCGGCACAGATGCTTTGCGCTTACTATGACAGGACATGTGATTCTTCGGATTTGTTTCATGACAAAGTTATCAGCAAGGATAAGAGCTATCAAAAATATCTTAATAAATACAACGTAATTTATGTTGATATGACCTATATAAAACCGTTTACGGACAACTATAGGATGCTTTCAGCATATTTAAGCGGCAAGATTACGGAGGAATTGAAGGGATCTTATCCAGCCCTTGTGGTAAGCAATGAATTGCCGGCAACAATGATAAGTGCGGTAGAGTTGACAGGAAATAAATTTATTATGATCATTGATGAATGGGATGCGCCGATTCGCGAAAACCCGTCGGTTCAACAGGAGTATCTGGAATTTCTCCGCACACTGTTCAAGGGCAGTCAGACAACATCGAAGATTTTTGCGGCAGCTTACATGACTGGTATTCTCCCTGTTAAGAAAGATGGTCGTCAGTCTGCCATATCTGATTTCAAAGAGTTTACAATGGTTACACCCCGGAAGTTTGGAGAGTATGTTGG
>CAMWLV010000164.1 GCA_947175175.1 uncultured Lachnospiraceae bacterium | reverse complement strand
CAATACTGAAATCATTATAAAAGAAAGGAATAAATGATCATGTTAAAAGGAAAAGTAGCGGTTGTGACAGGCGGAACGAGAGGCATTGGTTTTGAGATTGTCAGAAAATATCTTGCCAATGGTGCAAAGGTTGTGTTGTTTGGTTCACGCCAGGAATCAGTTGACCATGCATTGCAGAAACTGAAGGAAGAAAACAGCAGCTGGGAGGTGGATGGAAAATATCCAAAACTAACAGATGCCGCAGAGGTTGAACAGGCAATTTTAGCGGTTAAGGAAAAATTTGGCAGAATAGACATTCTGGTCAACAATGCCGGAATTTCTCAGAATACACCTCTTTACAATTATACAGCGGAAGAATTTGACAAGGTGATCGACTTGAATGTAAAGGCAGTGTTTTATGCGATCTTGCCGACTGCAAAAATTATGAAGGAGCAGGGAGGCGGCTGTATCATCAACACCAGCTCTATGGTAAGTATTTCTGGGCAGCCTGCTGGTGTTGGTTATCCTGCCAGCAAGTTTGCGGTAAATGGGATAACGATTTCCCTGGCAAGGGAACTTGGAAAAGACAACATCCGTGTCAATGCAGTAGCGCCGGGAGTGACAAGAACGGATATGGTAGCGGCATTGCCAGAGGCGACTGTCAAGGCAATTTCTGCAAAGATACCATTAGGAAGAGCCGGCGAACCAGAGGAAGTGGCAAATGCGTTCCTGTATCTGGCAAGCGACATGGCAAGCTATGTTACGGGTGAAATATTGTCTGTAGACGGGGCATCAAAAGCGTAATAGCTCCTGACAAGAAAATTATTCAAGGAGCGAAACACCAATGAAGAGAAGCAGGTTATCCTATGATGAATGGAAATGCATCACATCAAAAGAACAATTCGGCAGACAGATGTGTACAGATTTTTACAAAGGCTATATCGGACTGCTCGAGATCAAAGAAGTAACTGAGATACAGAAGTGGAAATTTGACGAAAAGGAGTTTGTGGTGTGTGATCAGGGCTTGAAGTGGCTGTCCATTTTGCCGCAAGACAACTATTATTGTATCACTGCCATGATGAATGAGAAAAATGATATACTGGTATGGTATATAGACATGATCGCAGCGCAGGGAATCGATACAGATGGGGTTCCTTATTTCGACGATCTGTATTTGGATCTTATCGTATTACCTGATGGGGAAATCAAGGTGGACGATATGGACGAACTAGAGGAAGCGCTTCGCCAAGGGGACATCACACAGGAACAATTCAAGCTCGCAATTGACACAGCTGAAGACCTGAAAAAAGGCTTGTTAAGTAATATCATAACTTTTACTGATTATACGAAAAAATGCTATGATATAGTGACAAGCATATAAGCAAATAAAACAGCCGATAACCATAGCTTAAAACTGCGCGTTATCGGCTTATTTTTTTATAGAAAGCAATAATGCTCCAACGCTTGGCGAATACCGCCGCAGCTGGATTTTGCCGTCACATACTCCACTTGGTCAAAAAGGCTTACGGGCGATGCGTTTCCCATAGCAATGCTGTGCGGGACATAGGTGAGCATGGACAAGTCGTTGTTACTGTCGCCAAATGCATAAGCATCTGTTAGTTTTAGGTTATAGTGGTTCAGTACATACTGAATCCCCGATGCCTTGGAGTAGCTATATGGCACAAATTCTCGAAAAGTGCCTTCTCTATCGATACATTCAAACCACTGGTCGCTGACCTTTCGAAAGGCAGTCAGTTGTGCCTCATCCTGATACCATATGACAAATTTATCGGTTAAAAAGTCCGGATTTTTCAAGTCCTCCGGCATCTCGTAATGATGACTGACAAAGGATTGATACAGACTAATAGCGCCCGGATGGTGCAGCTGGCGGGACAGATCAAAAGCCACATGATTCCGCGATTCAAACAGAATATCCACATCTGTCTGCCGCGCTGCATTCAGGATTTGCATTGTCGTGGAATGCGTCTGGCAAACGTGTAGTACATCTTGCCCACTGCAGTAAATGTTTGTACCGCAGCCGCATACATAACCGTCCCAGCCGATCTCCCGGAAACGAGGTTCAACATTCTGAAAGCACCTCCCCGTGTTGATAAACATCAGATTTCCATTGGCGCGCGCTTCGGCAATAGCTGCAGCCGTGTCCTCTGGCACATGCCCGTCCACTTCCGAAGTCAGCGTTCCGTCGACATCGAAAAAAGCAATTTTTCTTGACATAGTCAGGTTCTCCTTATTACACCTTCTGCAGTTTCGTTGCGCCTTCATTCAGATTTTCGACAATGTGGCGCACGGAATCCACCATGCGGGTATTTTCGTCACAGGCATTAAAGGTTTCATTGGCATGAGCGGAAATTTCCTCCGTGATGGCAGAAATCGTCTGGATATTCTCGACGATATCCTCGTTTGCCTGTTCCAAATCCGTAATAATCTGCAGTAGATCCTTAGTGCGATGGCTGATATCCTCCGTTCCATCGGAGATTCCTGTAAAGGTGTTTTTTACCACACTGGTACTCTCGGCGTTTGCAGCATTACTCTTGGTGACCACATTTACCGCGTCAGTCACCTGCGTCAGTTCCCTGTTAATGTTATCAATCAGGCTGGTAATATTGGATGTCGCGGTCTGTGTCTGGTTGGCAAGTTCGGAAATCTGGCTTGCCACCACGGCAAAGCCCTTGCCGGATTCTCCGGCGCGGGCGGCTTCAATAGAAGCGTTCAATGACAACATAACGGTACTATCTGTAATATTGCTGATGGTTTCGATGATTGTGTTCATCTGACTGGTGTATGTACTGAGTTCCTGCATTTTTGCCAGCACTTTCTCATTGGCAGCATTCGATTGCTCAACTTGGTTTTCCAAAGCATCCATCTGCTCCCTGCCGACTGCCACTTTGCGTACAGTGTCATGGACGTTTTGCTCGATCTGGGCGGCGGTATTCTTCACATTGCTGATATGTGACTGTATTTGTTCCGTGCGCTGTATCTGTACCTGCACGGAATCTGCTGTCTCAGTACTGCCGGTGGAAACATCCTGCATGGCGTCATGCACTTTTGTCACGGAGACTCCCAGGTCGGTCATCTGGCGGGTAACTTCGGTGATATCAGTGATCATATCCTGGGAAGTAGCTAAAATATTGTCCATCAAACGATTGGTCTCATTTGTCTGCACCTGAATTTGTTTTAGTTTCATATTATTTACTTTGGTCACTGCCACCGTAGTGAAAATCATGAATATTGACGTGAGAATCGTTGCTGCAACCCGGATTTCCACATCGGGGATCTCAGCCGGCGTGTATCCGGATGTCAGTGCATGATAAACCACATATGCTATATTTCCACCCGAAGCAAATGCACCGATTAGTATATTAAACCGAGTATCCATATATAAGATAATGACAATGAACATGGGGAATGCATAAGTGAAAGGAAGCAGGCTGGTGGTCGTAAAAATGACAAACAAATACAGAGTGCCATAAGATATACCGATGAGATGCTTAATGGCACCATTCTCAGGATTCCTGCCATAAATCATCCATTCCGCCACTACGGGGGCAGCTGTCAGCACTGCAAAAATTGCAAAATAACCAATCGTCCTGGAACCTTTGAACACTTCTAACAAATATGCAAGAAATAGTACAGAATCGATGATCGTATGTCCAACAATGGCTGTCTTATTTACATACTTTCTCTCTGAAAAATTCATATGTGGCCTCCTTATATCTTTTTGTAAAATGCGGATATATTTTAACATAATTTTTGCCATGTGGCAAGTCAAGGATAAGAATGGAGAGATAGTCAATTCATTTGATCCAATTTTTTGAAGAAAATTCCACAAATCCTATTGACACACTAGGAATATAGGTGTATGATACATACATGTTTAAAACATACTAATCCAATAGGAATAGATAATAAAAAGGTGAAAACCTTAATAAGAAAAACGATTAACGGAGGAGAATATTATGAGTAAGAAAAACTATGCAGACAGGAATTTAAAATTCGAGACATTACAGCTTCATGTGGGTCAGGAAGCACCCGATCCAGTGACGGATGCAAGGGCAGTGCCCATCTACCAGACATCATCTTTTGTCTTCAAGAACTCAGCACATGCGGCGGCAAGATTTGCGTTGCAGGATGCAGGAAATATCTATGGCAGACTGACCAATCCCACAGAAGATATCTTCGAGCAGCGCGTGGCAAAGCTGGAAGGAGGCGTGGCAGCGCTTGCAGTGGCGTCAGGAGCAGCGGCAGTTACCTACACGATTCAAAACCTTGCACAGAACGGCGGACATATCGTTGCGGCAAAGAATATTTATGGCGGTACATACAATCTGCTCGCGCATACACTGGTTGATTACGGCGTGACAACGACTTTCGTGGATCCGCTCGATATCAGCAATTTTGAGAAGGCAATACAGGACAATACCAAAGCACTCTATATAGAAACACTTGGAAATCCCAACTCAGAAGTTTCGGATATTGAGGCAGTTGCTAAGGTTGCACATGCACATAATATACCATTAGTTGTTGACAGTACATTTGCGACGCCATATCTTGTGAGACCGATTGAGTATGGTGCAGATATCGTAGTTCACTCCGCTACGAAATTTATCGGAGGACATGGCACGACGATCGGCGGTGTGATCATCGACGCAGGAAAGTTTGACTGGGGGGCAAGCGGTAAGTTCCCGCAGCTTACAGAGCCCAACCCAAGCTATCATGGCATTAGTTTTGTGGACGCGGCAGGTCCGGCAGCATTTATCACCAGAATACGCGCTATTTTGCTGAGGGATACTGGCGCAACCCTCTCCCCGTTCCATGCATTTATCTTCCTGCAGGGATTGGAGACCCTTTCACTCCGCGTGGAGCGTCATGTGGAAAATGCATTGAAGGTAGTTGCGTATTTGTCAAAACATCCAATGGTAGAAAAGGTAAATCACCCGTCAGTGACAACAGACCCGGAGCAGCAGAGACTTTACAAAAAATACTTCCCGAACGGAGGCGGTTCGATCTTTACATTTGAGATCAAAGGCGGCGAGCAGAAGGCGAAGGACTTTATTGATAATCTTGAATTGTTCTCGTTACTTGCAAATGTGGCGGACGTAAAGTCACTTGTCATTCACCCGTACTCAACGACACATGCAGAGCTCAACGATGAAGAGAAGGCAGACCAGGGCATCTTGCCAAACACAATCCGTCTGTCAATCGGCACAGAACATATTGATGATATCATCGAAGATCTGGAAGAGGCATTTAAGGCGATTTCGCAGTGATGTGGAATATGAAATAAGGAAAGGAATAATAACAATGGCAGTATATAAAGGATTTACAGAGATTATCGGCAAAACTCCTCTTGTGGAGGTTGTCAATGTGGAGCGTGCCCATGGCCTGAAAGCAAAGCTGCTCGTAAAACTCGAGTACAGAAATCCCGCAGGAAGTGTGAAGGACAGGGCAGCTTTCTATATGATTAAGGCAGCGGAGGAAAAGGGCTTATTAAAAGAAGGTTCTGTGATCATAGAACCCACCAGTGGAAATACAGGCATTGGTCTTGCGGCGATCGCGGCGGCAAAAGGATACCGTGCGATCCTCACAATGCCAGAGACTATGAGCGTGGAGCGCAGAAATATTTTAAAGGCTTATGGAGCAGAAATCGTTCTGACAGAGGGCGCAAAGGGTATGAAGGGGGCAATTGCCAAGGCGGAGGAGCTCGCAAAGGAAATCGAGGGTGCATATATCCCGGGACAGTTTGATAATCCGGCAAACGCACAGGCACATTACGAGACGACAGGACCGGAAATATGGGAGGATACAGAAGGTGAAGTTGACATCTTTGTTGCAGGCGTCGGCACAGGCGGCACAGTTACAGGTGTTGGAAAATATTTAAAGGAAAAAAAGGCAGGTGTGAAAGTGGTGGCTGTAGAGCCGGCAAGCTCGCCAGTGTTGTCTGGCGGACAGTCTGGAGCGCACAAGATACAGGGCATTGGCGCTGGATTTGTCCCGGGTGTGCTTGATACAGGTATTTATGACGAGATTATCAAGATTGAAAATGATCAGGCATTTGAGGCATCGAAGGAACTCACAAAAAAGGAGGGAATCTTAACAGGCATTTCTTCTGGTGCGGCCCTTTGCGCAGCAATCCAACTGGCAAATAGGCCGGAAAATGAGGGAAAGATGATTGTGGCACTTCTCCCTGACAGCGGTGACAGATACTACTCAACACCGCTCTTTACAGAATAGATTTTTATAGCAAAGAGCGATGGCAGATCAGTGAAGAACCTGGTCTGCCATCTTTTTGTGCATAGGGGCGTAAGCTTTGAAGCCAATTTTTATGGGAAATTACAAACTTATACAAAAATTTTATCTGAACAATTTAAAAACTTGTCAAAAACCACGAAATGTGATAGCATTAAGATAATAGTCGATGATTATATTTGACAAAAGAATTAGGGAAAACGGAAAGGTAGGGTACTTATGAAGAGAAGAGGATTAAAGCTTACACCGCGTCTAGTACTTGTGGCAGCACTTCCCTTAATATTGATGTTTGCATTTGCAGTGGCAGGCATCAGTTCATCCTGTGCATCCATTATTGATTCAATGGTTCAGCATGAGCTCAAGACGGCACAGTATGCTTTTGAGACATCTGTCTCAAATATTGCACAGGGTACTTATATGTATACGAATGGTAAATTTTATAAGGGAAAGCGAAATATCAGTGACAATACGCAGTTTTTTGATAATTTTAGCCATGAAGTCGATCTGCATGTCACAGTTTTTTATGACAATATCAGAGTTGCCACAAGCCTTGTGGATGCTGAAGGGAACCGCATGGTGGGAACGGAGGCAGATCCAACGATTTACGACTTAGTGGTTAACCAGGGACAAGATTATTACTCTGATAATATAGAGATCAGCGGTAAGACTTATTATGCCATGTACTGTCCGTTGAAGCAGTACAATTCAGATGAAATCATAGGAATGACTTTTGTGGGATTGGAAAAGAGTGGTATCTCTGCAATTTTTAATGCTAATTTTGTGAAAAATGCGGGTATCCTCATCGTAATCTTCGTGTTTGGTATTGTTGCCACGACGATAGCTGTTGGTATAGTGATTAAGGCGATCAAGGGCGTCATTGTCCAGTTGAACAAGGTTGCAGATGGTAAGTTGAATGTGAAAGTGGAGAGCAGGCTGTTAGGCAGGGCAGACGAGATTGGTGATATTGCTCACAGTATTGAAAAGCTTGTTCACAGTCTGTCTGCTATCGTGGTGGATATCAAGGGCGCGGCGTCAGATCTTGATGGGATTTCAGAAGGTTTTTCTAATTCTTTTGTAAAGATGGCAGACAATATCGGCAGTGTGGACACTGCTGTGGAGGAGATGGCAACAGGTTCCACGCAGCAGGCGCAGGATACCGCAGATGTGGGCAATAAGATCCAGTACATGGGGGATGCTGTGGAGATCACGGCGCAGAATGTGGAGATGCTTGTGGGGAACACAGATAAAATGCGCGATTACAATAGGAATGTCGAGAATACGCTTGAAGAACTGATCAGAACCAGTAACGAGACAAAAGACGCATTTGATGTGGTATTTGAGCAGACCAATATGACAAACCAGTCAGCGCAGGATATCCAGACAGCGGCAGATGTGATTACGGATATTGCAGACCAGACGAGCCTGCTGTCGCTTAACGCAAGCATCGAGGCGGCGCGCGCAGGTGAGCACGGCAAGGGATTTGCTGTTGTAGCAGATGAGATCAGAAAGCTTGCAGACCAGTCCGCAGAATCCGCAAGTCGTATTACAGGGATTATTGAAATGCTGATCACCAATTCCAACACGACAGTAGACACGATGAAAAATGTCACAGCGGTGATGGATAAGCAGGGCGAGGAGCTCGGAAAGACCAAGACAGTATTTAACAGTTTGAATCATGAGATTGGCGAGGTAAGTGGCGCTGTGGACAATATCCGGGGCGAGATTGATAAGCTCAACGATCTCAAGACGGAGGTTCTTAATGCAGTTCAGAGCCTTGCAGCCATTGCGGAGGAAAATGCGGCAAATACGCAGGAGACTTCCGCTTCCATGCAGGTGATCAGACATATTGTTTCTGACTGCAGCGGACAGGTTGACAAAATCATCAATACTTCAAAGGGACTTGCGCAAAATATTGAAGTATTTACATTACAATAATATTAATAAATAAAAAGCGCTGTATTATGCAGCGCTTTTTGTGTGGTCATATGTCTGACGTTCGGCGGATTTGCCGATGACAGGAAGTAGTCCGGCCTTTCTCAGTGCCGGACGGACTGCATTGTATGCAGCGACAGACACAATTGTGGAAGTGACAGCATTAATGGTGGTTGTAGCGATGTTTGGCAGCAGTGTCAGTTCTGCCATGGGTTTTCCAAGAATGATAAGTTTATAGCAGTAGCTAAAAAGCGGATCAAAAACCATGTTAAACCCAAGGCCGCAGATCGCAGCAGTCAGAGACCATTTAAAAGCTGTTTTGCCATCTTTGCATGCGGACAGTTTTCCGAGTCTGTGCGCGACAAATCCGGTGACAAGGCCAATGCATAATTTTAATATGAGAGTTTTGGGTGCAGACGTAATGTATACAGGATCGAGCAGATCACCGATCGTCATACCAATTGCGCCTCCGATGCCGCCCAGAGGACCGCCGAGAAGCAGGGCACCAAGCACGCACACCGCATTTCCAAGATGGATGCTTGTGGCGCTTTCCGTACCGGGAATCATAATCTTGATCTGCAGGAAAGTAAAAACCACATAGGACAGTGCAGCGATCAGACCTGTCAGGGCAATCTTGTAGGTTGTTGCATTTTTCTGGTTCATAATAGTTCCTCCTCAGGATATCAGATTGTCTTGCATTGTTTTTGCATTGTTTTTGCATGACTAAGATATAGTATAGCGCAAAGTGACATTTTAGAAATAGACAATTTTAATTTTTTTCGGGTGTACAGTCAGGAAAGTTTGAAATGCTATTGATTTTTGGAGCCAAATAGGCTTTAATATAATATAGATAAAGTGAAATGAATTTCAGGAGGTTTAATATAATGGATAATTTCGGAGCAACAAGGAACACGGAAACAGCGATCATTCCAAAGGGAACTGTCATAAACGGCAATATCGCAATCGAGGGTAAGCTAGAGATGTATGGTGTGGTGAACGGTGATATCAACTCTGACAGCCGGGTGAATATATCTGGCGATGTCACAGGAAATATCAAGGCGAACGACCTGTTTGCGAAAGATTCTTTTATTGTGGGACAGATTGAGTGTGTACAGGATGCAACAATCCGGGAAAACACAGTGATTCTTGGAGACATTATGGCGGAGAACCTTGTGGTAGATGGTGCGATACAAGGCAAGATTGACATCAGGGAAGGTATCACAGTGGGCGACACAGCGATTTTGGACAGTGATATCAAGGCAAAGACAATTCTGGTCAACAATGGTGCAGCGATCAACGGCCATTGCTCACTCTGCTATGCAGATATCAAGCTGGAAGACATTTTCCCAGTGACAGAGGAAGAAGTGAAGGAGCCGGCAAAAGAGGAAGTGAAGGAGCCGGCAAAAGAGGAAGTGAAGGAGCCGGCAAAAGAGGAAGTGA
>CAMWLV010000163.1 GCA_947175175.1 uncultured Lachnospiraceae bacterium | reverse complement strand
CTTCGCAGAAGCCGGCTTGGCATTGTCATGAGTAATTTATTAACAGTTCCTTACAACACCATCACCAGTGTTCCTGCCCCAATCAGAACACAGCCGACAAACGACTTGGCGCTAAACTGCTCATGCAGAAATACAAAGCCAAGCACCAGTGTTATGACCACACTGAGCTTATCGATCGGAACGACCTTGGAAACCTCACCAATCTGCAGCGCGCGGTAATAGCACAGCCATGACGCCCCAGTTGCCAATCCTGACAGAATAAGAAAAATCCAGCTTTTCCTGCTGATCTGGAATATCCCACTCTGCGTATTAGTTAAAAAGACCATGCCCCAAGCCATGCCCACAACGACTACTGTCCTGACAGCAGTCGCAAGATTGGAGTTCACGCCCTCAATACCGACTTTCGCCAAAATCGAAGTCAATGCCGCAAACACCGCGGATAACAACGCAAATAAAAGCCACATACTCCTTTTCCTTCTTTCCTGTTATTGTTCGTGATTGTCGCCAAAGTACATTCTTTTGAAATTTCCAATAGTATTTTCCAAATCTAACAAATAGTCCCAATAATCATCTGGCAGATTCGTAATACGACTCATATCATTCGGATCAAAATGATAAATAATATGCTTCAATGTTTCGTTTTGTATGAAATACAATTGCTCCAGCATATCTTCCTGTTTTTCTTCCAAGACATTGATACAATCCAATAATTTTGTGAATGCTTCTATATCAAACACATCTCTTTCATGCAGATAATATAAAAAACTGTTGTTCGCCGCCTTACAATTGTCCTCAATCACATTCAAGACAGTATCCCTTTCATTTTCCAAAAAAGTAAGCGTATTCATAACTATTTTCCGAAAAATTTCTCGACCGTTCTGCGTTCTGTGTCCTTACAGTATGCTTTGATCTCAATACTATTCATATAATTGTCAAAGACATGTTCTCCATGCTCCTTGAAATACTGCTTAAATGGACAAAATAACCGCACCAGATTTGTCTGGTTAAAAAACACAAACTGAACCGGACATTCCATAATGCTGCTGATACCGGACACAGTCAGCACGCCGCACTCCTCACATACGGATTGACAGTCGCGAAGAATGTTTCCATTAGCTCTCACTTCGTCTGTTTTCTCCATATCCCTCGCCCCTGCAATCTCCGCGGCAGCAACTCTCTGCAGCCTGTCCTGAAAATCAGTGTCAATAATAGTCTGCGCTGCATCCAGCATAAAGTCATAACCATATATCCATGTCGCACTGTACTCAGCCATCATCCAACCATTGTTTTCCTTCAATTCTTTAAAAATCATCTTATCTTTCCCCTATGGGCTACACAGTTACTTCCAATATGTGTTTTCCGCCGCATGTAATCTCCTGTATCCCTGTTGTCTTATTCTTATTAAAATTAAAACTTAATAAATATCCCTGATCAGCTCCATAGAAATCCAAATACGCAACTAATTGCTTTTCGCCTCTCTGGTTATATTCATTGCCCCTCCATATTTTCAGTTCGATAATAAACTGCCTGCCGCGATAATCAACAATGATATCTGTTCGTCCCGCATCTCTTGTCTGCGCCTCAATGTAATAATTTCCTGTGCCGTTTATGATCGGTTTGAGATACAATAGAAAAATTTTTCTGCCATGCCTTTCGACAAATTTCTGGTCACTATCCCCATAAATCTCTATAAAATGCTGATAAAATTTTTCCATTACCAGCCGCATCTGAAGCATGCCATCAACAATATATTGATTCCTCTCGATCGGAACAGCCTTACCAGGCGTTTCATCCATAACCATTTCCGACAAAAACAAATCATACAATTTCGTCTCGAAAATACGGTTTCCGATTGCCACTGTTCCGTTATTTTCCTTTATAAAACCGAATGTTACCCCCATATTAATCAGATGGTTATCCCTTTCAAACGGGTAATTATCGCCGCAAAAAAGAATATCCTGCACTATTTTCTTAAGTTTCGGATAATCTGCCAGTTTTTTAATCATATCATCAAACAACGTATTTGGCTGTTTTCTCAACATGAGCTCGGCTGCAACAATCCCTTCCTTTGTCCAGACGTCCTGTTTATCTGGAAAATCTTTTGTCCCTGCCAAGCGTTCATCTGCCAGCTGACAGAGACGTGACACCAGATAAGGATACCCCGAAGTATATTCATAAATCAATCTGCTGATTCCTTCTACATCCATTTCGGTATGATGTTCGTCCTCGTATTCCTGCAGCATACCTGCAATTTCCTCAGCCGAAAAACTCAGATCCACCTGAAAGTCCATCGCAATGTTCCAAGGGCTGTTATACTTTTTTTCTTCATCAGGTCTAATCTTTGATTTCAGGTTTTTGATATCATATACTCCCGAAAGAATGACACTGTGAAATGTGGTATCTCTCCCCATCTCCCTTTTCAGGTATTTGTCCCTGAGCATCCCAAGAAAACTTAAAAAAATCTGATTATCAGAGCTTTTATCCGCTTCATCTATCATCAATATGACATTCTGATCGGTCTGTGCACACAGAGACGATATTTTCCGCCCAAGCATCTTCAGCGGATAATCACCTTCTATTTTCTGCTCCCACTCACTCACAATCGTTTCGTGAACACCATTCCGGCAAAGTTCCTCTGCGATATCCATGGCAATACCATTGACAAAAACTTCCATGTCTGCAAAATAATCATCCGCGGATTCAAGACTGATACTGATCACTACATACTCGCTGCACAGACGCTTTTCCAAAGCATTGATTATTGTAGTCTTTCCGTACTGTCTTGCCCTGTTGATCGTAAAGTATGCCCCCTGACAAATGTAATCGTCAATGATTGTATTTACTTTTTCTGTCAGATCAACCATATAATGTTTATCCGGAATACAAACCCCTGTCACATGAAACCTTTTCATCAAATACCTCTTTTACTCTCGAAAATCAACTCTACTATATTTATTATAGCCAATGCCCTATCTGGTGACAAGTTTTCTTTTTTGATAGGAATTTTTTAATCTGCAGCAAAACAGATGGGAAATGTCACGCTTGTCACACTTCGTGAGATATTCTGCTATACAACCACTTCCATAATCTGTTTTCCATCACATGTAATATCCTTTATTCCGGTTATTTTATTCTTATTAAAATTAAAGCTCAATAGATATCCCGTATCTGCTCCGTAATAATCCAGATACTCGAATAGCTGCTTTTCTCCTCGCTGGTTATATTCATTGCCGCGCCATATTTTTAATTCTATAATATACTGCCTGCCATGGTAATCGACAATAATATCTGTGCGCCTCGAATCCCTTGTCTGTGCCTCAATATAATAATTTCCAGTACCATTTATGATTGGCTTAAGATACAGCAGGAAAATTTTTCTGCCTTGCTTTTCCACAAATTTCTGGTCGCTATCTCCATATACTTCCGTAAAATGCTGATAAAACTTTTCCATTAAAATCCTCATTTGAAGCATCCCATCAACAATATACTGATTCCGCCCTATAGAAACAGTCTGCCCCAGCATCCCATCCATAACCATTTCTGAGAGAAACAAGTCATACAATTTTGTCTCGAAAATACGGTTTTTGATTGCCACTGTTCCATTATTATCTTTTAAAAATCCAAATGTTACTCCTAAATTGATCAGATGATTATCCTCCTCGAATGGATACATATTTCCACAAAACAAAATGTCCTGTACCATCCACTTAAGCTGTGGGAAATCTGCCAGCTTCTTAATCATATCATCAAACAAGGTATTGCGGTGTTTCCTCAGCATCAGCTCGGCTGCCGCAATCCCCTCCTGCGTCCATACATCCCGCCTGTCGGGAAAATTCTTCGTCCCCACCAACCGTTCATCTGCCAGCTGACAAATTCGCGACACCAGATAAGGGTATCCGGAAGTATATTCATAAATCAGCCTGCTTATTTGCATAATGTCCATTCCTGTATGGTTATCCTCCTCATATTCCTGCAGCATGGTAGCAATATCTTCCGGAGCAAAATCCATATCCACCTTAAAATCGACTGCAATATTCCATGGACTATTGTATTTTGATTCCTCGTCAGGGTGAAGTTTGATCTTCAAATTCTTAATATCATACACGCCTGCCAGAATGACTGACCGAAACGTATGATCATTTCTCTGCAGCTGCTCGAGATACTTATTTCTCAGTAATCCCAAAAAAGAGAGAAACACTTGATTATCCGAGCTTTTATCAACCTCGTCTATCATCAGTATGATCTCCTGTTCAGAATAACTGCACAGGTTTGTGATCCGTTCGCTCAGATCATCAAGCGGAAACTGCTCTGAAATCGGCTGACTCCAATCTGCCACAAGCGACTGTTTGACCTTTTGCGTTTTCAAAACACGGTTGAACTTACGAACCAGCCCCGCAGCCAGTGTATAAAGCGATACGAACATCTCATCGGCAGCCTCAAAGCTGATTCGCACAACCAGATACTGCTCTTTTAACCTTTGCTCCAGCAAATAAAGCATTGTTGTTTTGCCATACTGCCTTGCCCGATTTACTGTAAAATACTTTCCTTCATTTATATAATCCGTAACAATGGCATCAATTCTATTGTTGATATCCACCATATAATTTTGCTCCGAAATACAGACACCCGTCGTATTAAATTTTTTTGCCATACTCATTACTACCCCCAGCGCAATTTCCTAAGGAACTGTTAAGAAATAACTTTTAAATAGTACGCTGGATTTTTCTTCGAGAGTGCCGCTCGAAAATCAGGCACATAGTGGGCTATGTAACTGATTTTTGAGTAATTGTTTTAACAATTTGATATCGGAGAAAAAGACAAGTAATATTAAAAGTTATTTTTAAACAGTTCCAAATAATTAACGAGCATAAGACCAAACTTATATTTTAGCAAACGGAAAATTGACAAAACTGCGGTTTTCAAACCATGACACCCCATGCAGCGCGTCCCACATCACAAGCGACTTCCTGTACTCTATTTCCATGGCAAGGTCATAATAAGAAGAATCCCTGTCAAAGAGCATGTACATTTCCGCACGATAAACCTCTGCTCCATCTTCCCTGCACGCTTCCTCATACTTCAAAAACTCCAGCTCCCTATAATCCAATTCTCTAACATCACTCACCATGCGGATTTCTTTGCTGTCTTTCACAGACAGCGTGCATTCCACGATTTTGGGTTCGACCAGCTCAATCCTTCCTTCCCCCGACTGGTGCGCCTGTGGGAACAGATTCAGCGGGTGATTCCTCAAGATTTCCATCCACTCCATCTCGAATACCAGGCAGTCATCTGCAAAATACAAATGACTGCATTCACAATCATGCAAAGATACATATTGCAGGGTATCTTCACTTATATATCCGAATGCCCCATCTCACTTCACTCCTAGCCTTTTACCCATCTCTAATACATTGCCTTTAGAAATTGCTTCATTTACTTATAATATACAGGAAAACACATCGAAACACAATATTGGGAACCAATATTTGCACACATCTATTGAATCTATATTCATAATGTGATAAGATTAATTTGATAATATCAATCATTGATGTGACTATTCCTTATTGGAGGGTATAAAGTATGTTAGAGAACCAAAACATTTTACTGCCGCCATGGCTTGCCTATCCAGAGATTGAGCGTTACTCGATCGGCTGGAGAATGGGCTATGGCGAAGACTATATGGATAAATGGAACAGATGGTATCAAAAACTCCCAGCCAAAAAGAGCGCTGATTATCAAGAACTTTTCCCCGAACCACCTACATGGAAAGGCTTCTGGAATGACACGGACGAATGTATCTGTTACGAACACGGCGAATTTTGCATCGAATTGTGGCGAAAAGACGGCATTCCAAAATATTCGCTGGAACAGGTGCGCAAAGACTACCGCGCAGGAAAGAATCTGAAATATTGTATGTTCTGGAAGACACAGCCTGCGTCAGACCGCACTCTCAGCAGAGACTGTCTGAGCCAGTGGTACAAATCCCACTTCTTTTCCGTCGTAACCCACTACTGCTGCATGGAACAGTTCATGATGTCCCAGAAGGCGAAATTGTTTGGCGACGATGAGATTCTGCAACAGATCTTATCCTGCGAAGATCCCAAGAAAATAAAAGCGCTTGGCCAAAAAGTAAGGAATTTCGACGAAACTGTCTGGGGCGAAGTGAAATACTCCATTGTGCTGAACGGAAATTATAAAAAATTTTCACAGAATCTCCAGCTGAAAAATTTCCTGTTACAGACAGGGGACAAGATTTTAGTTGAGGCAAGCCCCTATGACGGCGTCTGGGGCATTAAGATGGCAGAATCCGATGAAAATGCACAAAATCCCCTCAAATGGCGCGGTCAAAACCTGCTCGGCTTCGCGCTGATGGAGGTTCGCGACGTACTTAGGGAAATTTGCAAAAATGAATCACTCGCACTGCCTGTCGAGTCTAAATAAACCTCGCACCCTATATCACATTTTCGGCGGCTGCCCGGATCGCATAAAAACACTGTATCGTCTCACCTTCGTTTTCCATGCCATCCTTCATTTTGAGCAGCCGTCTCTTTCCAACACGCCTGTCCAATAGCGCAAAGATCCTGACAATCATATCCTCGCTGACAAGACTTTTTTCAATGCTCTGATTATCAAATTCGTGAAAGGCGCAGTAAAAACAACGTTGGTCAAACACGCCAAGCTGTATGGCAGTGTCATCCATATATGCAAATTCCATTTTCATGCGGAGTGGATATCTGTCGTCCTTGGGGAAGAGATGCGCTTTACACCAGTTATTCCAATAACAGCCCTTGATGATTTCCTTCCCGTCCAACCGAATCGCCGCACGTCCCTCATGGTCAGGGCTTCTGCTGTATGACGTCACATAATATTGAATATGTCCCCTCAGCGAATCCGCAAGATATTCGTTTTCTAGCTTATGCCTGATCCCAGACCAAGATGCCATCAAGTCACCCTCCAAACATGCTTTTATCTGTTCTTTTGACTGTAATTTGCTGTTTCTATGATATTCTCTAAGTTCGAAGTGATTTCCGCAAGGGTTCGCAGAACCATATCCGGGTCCGTAAATAAATTTTGAAGTAAGCAGTTGAGATTTTCCTCAAAATTGACCGGCAGAATTTCTGCTTGTTCTTTTGCGTACTGAACCATTCGTTTTTCACCCGGATGCGTTAGTTTATTTAACGCAAAAATGATATCAAAATAGGATTCCAGAAATGCTGCGGTTCTATGATTCACACTTACCCAGTCTTTACGGGTAATGGCTTTTTGAATCTGCAGATCATATGAGGGAAGATTCCCTCTCAACAACCGCAGGTTCTGTCGAATAATATTATCCTTAAGTTTGTCCGGATAAGATACATCATATTGGTGCTGCATTGTTGTCAGTTTCCCGTTTTTATCATAAAGGATCTGACTGTGCAAAAGGTTATGCCACATACAGGTAGTATATCCATTACGCGCAGTATGTTTTATAACAACAGCATCGATCTCCTGTGAGAAATTTTCAATATTTCTATATAAAATATCAATATCCACTCCGTTTTTCAGCGTACAGTCATCCTCAAGCTCCCAAAAAGAATTTCCAATCTCCATATACTGACAATACTTTTCCAGAATCTGCCTTCGGATACCTGACTCTGGAATCTGACTGCAATAAATGTATAGATCATAGTCAGATTTTTCATCATAATGTGCACCAGCCCTTGACCCGCCCAGTGCGATCGCTTCTACTTCCGAAAGTTTTGTAAATTCATTCCATAAGGATTCAAAAAACATAGGTACTGCTCCTTCATTTTCATTTCAATTTTAATCATACAAACCTGCTGTTATACAGCATTCAATTTCTGCATCGATGCACTGCTTAAATTCCTCAAAGCTATCCGCATCAAACCAGCCGCTTTTGCGGTCAATGTCATAAAGTCCCTCATATCCATAGTGCTGAATCAGATAATCCCATCCCGACTTTGTGATATATGCTTCCAGTATCTGACAGTAATCAAATAATTCTTCTACCTTGGAAACTTTGGACAAATCTTCTTTTGAATATTCCTTAAAATCCTGATTTCGCACAAAAGGATAGTGATAAAACGCTAACATGGCAAGCTCTCTCCTGTCTATCTATTCCATACCTTCTCAAATTCTTCCTTCGTGATCTGACACGCGCGAAACTCTTCGCCATATATGTTAGAATTAAATTCTTCCACTGTCGGTATCGGCATAATCTCAATCACACCTGCGTAGGGATCGGAAATATGATTCGTTCTTCCGTCCCGGTAAATATCAATCGACCGCACCGCGATCCGCTCATTTTCCGCGTTTACCTCGTAAAGAATACTTGTAGGCTCATCCGCCAGATCGTGCTCCCACAACAGCTTGATATATTCCATAATTCACTCCTGCTATCACACTATTGCAGTGCGACGATATCCTTGTAAAGCACAGTATGTTTCTCATCTAATCTGAGATTTTCATGATAATGTCCGCAGAACCAATGCTGATATTGCAGCTTTTCTTCAATCTCATCAAAATAATCTGTCAGGATATCTTTATCCCGATTTTCCAACTGTTCCTGCATACTGCCTGACAAGCAATGAGTTATGACATAATCCACCATATAACCAGCGTCGGATAAATTATTTCTGCCCTCCTGCATTTCCTCAATCGACGGAAGCTCCTGTTCCCACCAGGATACTCCTCTGACGCGATAGGGCAGTCCGCTCTTGTTCGCCCTCCACCGCTCCTTGGCATAGTTCGGCGAACTCCTGTCCAAAATTCCGCCCTGTACATCATGCGTTGACGCTCCGCCAAATGTAAAGAAGCTTTTTCCTTCCACCTCAAAAATCTGCCCACGCTCTAACAGGATAATCTTGTCCTCCACAATATGTCTGGCCTTTCCGCCGTGCCACATACAGATCGGATACTCTGCAATCATGTCATAATTTTCGTGATTTCCCTGCACCCACAATATCTTAAATGGCAGCGCAGAAAGCCATTTTTTATTGTATGTAAATTCCCCGTCATGTGCCCACAACAGTCCCATATCACCGCATATGATGACAAAATCATTTTCCGTTATCTCAAATGGCAGCCGCATTCTCTGCTTTCTGGAAAACCTGCCAAAATCCCCATGACAGTCACCCGTCAGATAAACCATATGCTAATCCCCTATCACCGTTTTGACCAGCTGCCATGCAATGCTGCCCTCTCGAAGCAGACCAAGCGCATCCTCGAACTTCACCCACTCCGCAGCGTCCACTTCCCCCGACAGCGTAAAATCTTTCTTCTCCGCGACAGCCTTAAACCCGAGCATTAGCATATCCTTTTTCTCATAGGGATAGCTCTTTACAAACGCTACTGATCTCACATCCAGCCCTAATTCCTCACCGATTTCTCGCACCACTGTCTCCTCAGCAGATTCCCCGAGCTTCATAACTCCGGCAACACAAACATGATTTGTCGTCGAGACATAGTTCTGCCGCAGCAGCGCAACCTCGCCACTTTCATTCACAACCGCCGCGATGATGCTGGTGGTAAACATATCCCACAGCGGCACCTCACAATTCGTACAATATGGAATAACACCCTCGTCACTGATCTCTTTCATTTCCGCTTTTTTCCCGCAGCGGGGGCAATACTGAAAACGCATGATACACCTCTCCCTTTCTATTGTTCTAAAACCACATCTGTTCCCAGATTGGTGATGTAAATTTTTTTGGTGTTAGTTTGAAAATGGGTTGATGGCTACAACATAATCTTATATTGTGAG
>CAMWLV010000162.1 GCA_947175175.1 uncultured Lachnospiraceae bacterium | reverse complement strand
TGCTTCCTCTGTGCCATACAGATAACCTCTCGCTTCTTTGTAGATATCCGTCCATTCAGCATAAAATTCTGGTTCATTTTTCTCATCAGAATCTGTATCATGGCTGTCCTGTATGCCATCATCCAAATATTCTGCAGATGTATCACCAGCATATGCTCCTGAAATACTGCTTCTGCTCTCATCAGTTTCCGTTGCTGTCCCCCGCAACGCTGCCTGCTCCGCAACTTCCTCATAGCGTTCTTCCAATTCTGCCAGTCCTTCCTCCTCCGAGTATAAGAAACCTTCCCCAAACCGTACTGCTTCCCGTATAACCAATTTCTTAATGCTTTTTAATTCTTTCTGCTCCGACAGCGGCGGCGGTTCTGGCAGCGTATCTTTATAATAACGCAGTATCTGATTTTTACTTTCCAGCCATGCGCGGTAACAGGCCGCAACAGGTTCTTCCCTTGCCAGCTCATCTACAATGCCGTTCACGATCACTTTCACATCAGCTTTCAGATATCCATAGACCTTTTTTCCTCCTGTATTACCCAGACGCTTTGACAGCAGCTGCATTTGCTCTGTGATTTTTTCATTATGGCAGACGCCATGCTGCATCTGCTGCAACAGAAAAAACAGGCTTTTATTTGCCTGCTCCTTTAACTGTTCCCTCTGCTCTGTTTTTTTCTCATAGATACTCATAAACTCCTGTCTGAAAATATCATGCGCATATGCAGACCGCATTGCATCGATGCCCTTTTTTGTCAGATACCCTTCTGACGGGTTTGAAGAATACACCACCAGATGCACGTGGGGATGGTGTGATTCATTATGGAATGCCGCATACCATCTCAGGTTCCTGCTGTCAATCCTGTAATTCTCACACAGAAGTTCCACCCTGCTCCTTAACAATGCCTGCCACTGTGCGGCACTGTCATATCCGAGCCTTTCCGCATCTTCCCGCCGAAGACTAATGACATTGGTCCACACAACACCTGCATGGTCCGCCACCTCTTCCGCAACGCGGGACAACACAATGGATTCCCCTTCATTTGAAAACAGACCATGCGTGCCTGTCTTTTCCACGCCTGGTCTGTTTGCCAGGTAATCCATGTAATTTTTCTTTTTGGCTATGATGTCAAGGTTGTTTTCCAGCGCCTGTGTAATAAACTCGGAAGCGTTCTCCCTCGTCGGTCTCTGGATGTAATCGTAGTATTCATGCATCTTTTTTGCATCGGGTATTCTTTTTAAGATGTCCTGTATCAGTTCCCGCTGACTTGCGGTCGATGGCAGATGGGCGGTTGTGTTGTCTGCTTTCTCCACACCATCACGGGTTCCGATGTAGGTTACATAATTTTCAAGGTGTGATGGCGGGGCATTTTTTAAATAATTACATCGTAGAATTAACTTTGGCATACCTATCCCTCTCCCTTTTACTCATTAATTTTCCCCCATACTTTTTCATTCAAATATATCTTTTCCTCTTCCATGCGAATGACATTCCATTTCAGTAATTCATTTATATTCTTTTCTAACCATTCCATTTCGAAATCTTCTACTTGACAGTTTTCCCTCATATCGTCAATTTTATGCCTTAACTGTTCCGTGGTAATTCCTGTCCTATAAGCGTCTGATATATGAAGCCCATATACTATAACAGCACAGTTGTTATCAAGTTCTTTTTTCATAACTACACTGATACATAAAACAGATATGATTGCCAGCTGGATATATTGGAAAAGACATTCCGGATGGCCCAAAGATGCCACGAAATCAGCAGCTGCAAGCAATACACTCTTTAGGTCAAGTCTTGCATTTCCTAGTTTGTATGATGCGGATTCTTTTCCCAGAACGATCATCTCTCTCTTCATGTCATCTGGAATAATCTCCAAATACTGATCCATAATCATATCGCCGAATGACATATTCAGCCCACGCTCTCTTGAATACCCCTCTAGGTACTTTCTGATTTCACAATCCAACTGTCTGGCTTCTGCTCTGTTCATCCCTTTTCTGCCTCCGTTCCCGTTTCTCTGTCCTGATAATCTTATTCAGCTTTCCACGTTCCTTTTTCAAAACCAGCTGTGTACGATATTCATCATACACATCCAAAAAACCATCATACAAATGGTTCCCATCCACCGTGTCAAAATCATATCTGTCATCATTTGCAATCGCAAACAAATGGCCTATCCTGTCCTCCGGAAGCGGATGTGTATTACTGGTAATTCTCGTCTGATACAATACCCTGTCCGTAAAATAAAAAAGGTCGAAAAAGCGCATATACATCACAGGTGCCAGATATGTGTATTCCTCTAAGACTTTATCCTGTCCCCCTAATCTGCTCTGATCTATGATCATTTTTAGGACGATATGATATGCGACAGCATCTGCTTCAAATTCTTCTTTTCTCCTATCCGAAAATTTTCTTCCTGCACTGTTAAAATAAGAATGTGCCACCTCATGCGCCAGACTAAATATAACTACTGTCCAATAACAGGCTGATGCGAGATTCATAATCTGTACATCACCATGTATGATCTGGAGCAGCGCTTCATTGGATTCGGCATCTGGAATATCTCCTAATATACATACATCGTTCATGATAAAAAGTAGATAAAGAAAGCAGTTTCCGTATGTTTCCAGATTGTAAAACTCTTTGGACCACTTAAACACCACAAGGAAAAAAGACATCATGGATGATTCGAACAATTCATCTATATGTACGAATTGATCCCTCTCTTCGTCCATAATTACATAACTGTTAATGGAACGCTGATAACGGTTGCTCAGTGCTATCTGCTCCCCATAATATCCATATTCTCTTCCAAAATATTCTTTTACCATCCGAAACATTTGGTCAATGTTATATCTCTGCTCATTTTCCCTGAGCTGTTCTTCCGTCAGTCCTGACGACCTATAATATTTCAACATCGTTTCTATGCCGTTTTTCTCATCCTTTGTAGATATCCCACCAAACCGCAGAATTTCATAATCATCCGGTCGCAGGAAAAATTTTGCGTTATCATTTACTGACATACCAACACCTCAATTCAGTTAATGTTTGTCTATTATTTTAGCACAATGTTTTACTTTCGCCAACAGTCAACCAGTATTTACTCTTTTGGGTTTTGATATTTATATGCATCCTCAAATGAGACAGCTCCATTAATCCGTTTTACTTCCTCCGCACATTTTGCCTGCAGCTTCAGCAGGGTATCCTCATCCACTTCATGTCCATATGCTGTCACATGGGACAGCTTGGAAACCTCTACTGCCAGCTTGTACATTGCACGCGCCATTCGGTTCTCACTGTCTTTCACGGTTGCATGTACAACGGACGAAATAACTGACAGCATGTAGTTCTCAATCTTTTCTGAGGTCAGATACCCGATATAAAATTTCAACGCCTGATTTAGAAATTCATTTCTTGATCTGGCATCTGCCTGTTCAAGAAGACTGTCGACCTGAAACAGTAAATCTTCCTCAATGTAAAATGCTTTTCTGACTTTTCCTTTTTCTTCACTCATAGTATCCCCACATCATCTGTTGATCCTGCAGCTGTTCCTTATCCGCTATTGCCTGCTTGATCAAGCTCCCTGAAAATCATTTCATTTGTTTTCTGGAATGTCACACCGCTTTCTCCCATCTGTCTGGCCAGTGATTCATTCGTGAAATACCCTCCGCTGTATTTATTCGTTGACTCATAACAGGGAATTGTAATGTTTTCTAAATCTTTAAGTTCCTCGAACTGATCATTAAAATGAAATGTCACTGTATACTGGTCCACATCCACTGTGATAAAAAATGGGACATCCTTTTCCAAATCTCCTGCTATCTCTTTTGTGGTCTCCTGAAACAGCAGCTCATCCTTTAATGCTTCAGGGAAATAATATGTACCTTTCATCTGTGCCAGCAGAGGTGCTACACAGATGTCCTGCTTCCCAGTTCTTGGTTTGCGCAGTGCACTTTTCAAGCCGCCCAGATACGCTGCCGCCTCAAACGGATAACTAAACCCACCAGCATACTTTGTATAAAAATAGAATTCTTTTCCATCCTCACGGATGGTATAAATTGCACTTGTATCCATATATCCTCCTCTTCTTCCTTACTTTCATTATTGTCAGGTCTGATACCCAAATTGCCCCAGCCCCAGTAAAATTAGGTGCTTTAGCCTCTGAATACCTATACCTCCACCCCTCCCATCCCTTACAGGCATAAGAAATAAGTTCCCAAATGTCTGAAAGTTCCTGACTCATTGAAAATATGGCATAAATTTCCTGAAATCTCAAAAAAAGTTATGCCATTCATAGAACTTCCCGCCGGCCCTGCCGGTGGGTGTTTCACGGTTTATGCCGCCCTAAAGCGGCATAAACCCTTTAACCTGCACCATTTTCGACCCTAATTTTTCAGCCATGTTCTCCTGCTATATCTGGTCTTCTATGTTCATCCATTCTGCCATGTTTTTCCTTGATTCTCTCCAAATCGCCCCAGACAGGGCAGGACAGTCATCAGCCGGTCATCTTATCCACTTTTTCCAAACAAGGGCACACAGCGCCACACACGCAGTTACAGGGTAAATGATGCCGGTTATCACCACCACGTCAAAAAGTAATCAGTGTCAATCTTGGCTCCAGCTCGGGTTCCTGTCCCGTAAACTGTGGGATTTCCTTGAACTGCAGGGTATACTGCCCTACCTGTTCATCGGTCAGGGAGATAAACTCTCCATCATAATCGTCACCACAGATAAAAAAAGGACCGCAGATAATGTCATCCCCACATCTGCGGTTTGGCTCCATGCCATTATATTTACCCTCATCATTTGCCACGCCTACACATCCATTACCTAAACCAAAGCAGGTAAACAGTCCCCCGACTTCTTCCATGCATGCCATAAAATCGTTGCAGATCTCTTTCTCATAAGGTGCCTTTCCCGGCTCGATTTTTAATACTCTGATCAGCTCCTGCTCCATATATCTTTCTCCCCTTCCATATTTTAATCATCCAGTGCAGTCTGCGTATTTGCACTGTTCTTCGCTGAAGACCTGTTCGCCTTCTGGATGGCAGGCGGTACATTTTCCCTGCTCTCAATGTATTCCCTGACTGCCTGCGGCACATATTTTTCATACAGTTTTCCTAAAACTTCATTCAGCTCCGCCTCAAGATCAGCATCCTTCTTTCCCATATACTGTTTGATGGCATTCAGTTTTTCCTCGTCATATTTGATTGTAATTGCTGCCTGTTTCATGTTCTCTTCCTCCTAATTTTTCTTTTTTATTTTCATTTTTCTGTATCAAACATCTTATAATTACTGCATCATGCATGGAACCATGCTCTCACTTTGTCCAGTGCAGTCCTGATCATGCATTTCTTCCACGCCCAACATCTCTTCTTCATGCTGCGCAAACTTGACCATGGACAGGATACCTGTCTCCCTGTCATAATGGTATACCTCATCTGACAGGCACTCCTCCGGTCTTACCGATATCTCATTAACCTGCCTTACCATATCCCTCATGTATTCTATATCCATGTCTTCCATTTCCCTTACGATGAGCGTTTCATGAATGGAAGAAGGGAGTATGACCAGGCTGGAATCTAATTTTTCTGCAATCTTTTTCATGATCTTCTCATCAAATACGTAGACTGCACCCTGCACGTTGTCACGGTTGCTGAGGACAAACATGACATCATTTTCCACGTATTCCTCCATCCCTGTCCCTTCCGGTTCAAGCGCAATGCTGTTGTCCCGTATCCCGTATATGACATCATCCATAGTCCGCAATACAGCGGGATATTCTTTCTCCATGTTCTCCCATGCATCCTTTTTCAGCTGTTCCACGCTGATGCCCCACATCTCCAGCTGACTGTTATGGATTGCAATAATGCCGGTTTTATTTACCATGGCTGGCACCCGGACTCCATAATACAATGCCAGATCCTCATACTGCTCATGCGGCATGTCTGACAGCTGCACGCGGTTCGCTTCCGCATTGCACACAGCAACGGTCAGGCTGTCTGTTTCATATACGTCAGTAAAATAATTCTTATATTCCTCCAATACCATTCCTGTCTCCTCACATTCCCATGCTCATTCCCTGAGTTTCCTCCTGTGCTTCCATGCTTTCCGCTGCCTCATTTTCCTGTGCTGCTATTTCGCTGTCTGCCCTGTGCGCCTCCTGCCTGGAAGCATTCTGCCTCGTTCCCTGTCTGGCATTCCTCCTCCCTGTCTCCCTTGGTTCTCCAGTCTGCCGCTGTGCTCTGGGTGTCCGGACAGGTGCTTCTTCCTGCGACACAGCCATCTGGCTCTCCACAAACTTCCTGACCTGCTGCGGCACATATTTTTCATAGGTCTTGTCCAGATGCGCAGTAAGCACATCCTCAATCTTTTCATTCTGCTCCCCGAGAAAAAAGACAAGCGCCTCCATCTTCTTCTCCGAGAATGTGATTTTAATTTCTTTATCTGCCATTTATTTCCTCCTCTTTCCTTAAAATTTGTGATCGTGTATCGTAAAAATGACTGTGATTCCATCCTTAGAACAGTGGCAAATAATTTTCTGTACTAAAAATACCGGACACATTTCTGCATCCGGCACTCTGCCATTTCCTTGTTTCTTTCTTCTGGTTATCATCTTACTGCAATGTGGGGGACTGGTCCATATTCTGTCCCTCCCTGGGGAATGGGATCTGGAACAGCCGCAGGATCTCCTTCTGGGACTCCAATTCCCTCTCCGCTATAAACTCCGTAAAGTCCCCGTCATCCCTGTGCGCCCGCTCCAGCAGGGACACATAATCCAGCCGCAGGACAGGCGGAACAATCACTGGCAGGTATCCGTCCTGGATCAGCGCAAGGTTCATGAGGAGCCTTGCAACCCTGCCGTTCCCATCCTTGAAAGGGTGTATGAACACAAACCTCTTGTGGAGCTGGGCAGCAAATTCCACGGGATGGTATCTGTCCCGCTCCTTCTGTATCCACTCACACAGCCGCCCCATCTCCCCCGCTATCTTCTCTGGAGCAGCTACAGGATAACGTGAGCCTGTGATGATCACCCGCATATCCCTGTAACGCCCGGCATATTCCGGCTCAATGTTCTGGTAAAACAGCTCATGCATCCTGAGCACCGTATACTCGTCAATGCAGCGGTTCCCAAACACAGAGAACATAAAATCATAGGCTCTGGCATGATCCACTGCCTCAAATACATCCCTGATCGGCTTCCCGCCCACCGTCAGACCGTCCTCCAGAAGCACTTTTGTCTCACTCTCTGTCAGGGAATTCCCTTCTAAAGCATTAGATGTCCATGTCAGCCCCACCCGGTAATAATCCTTTATCTGTTCCAGCATCCCACCCTCCATCAGGCGCAGCGCATCGATCTCTTTTTGGAAAAGGTCTATTTTTCTCAGTATTTTCACACTGCCACCATCCTTTCAAACATACTGATATCATACCACAAAACACCCCAAAAAAGTATAACGAAATACAGTTTCCATCCCATTTCCTTACCTGATGTTTCTTGTTAATGATCTGCATATCGCTTCTACTCATACCATCTGCTGGCTGCATCCTTCGGTCTGCGTTGTCACCTCACGCCCGCATTCCATACAGTTTTCCTGAGCAATCAGGTCAGAAACAGACGGCACAAACGCAGAATACCTCGCATAGGAAGCACCCTCGCTCTGTACAAGCACGCCCTCCCCTGCATTGTCCCCTGTCACTAACAGACAGTGCCATGCGCCGTTCCATTCACCCATCATCCCCCTGTTCTGGTCTATAAAATCATAGTCATGCAGCAGATGCTTTGTAAAAAAGTCATACTCCTCATCCGGCAGTACAATTATTTTCTCTATAACACATTGCCTTGCCGCCACCTCCGGTTCCTTTCTCCTGAAATCTGCCCTCATTTGCAGTCCTCCTTCCATAAACAAAAAAACAGAATCTTTTGCATTTCAGCACCCTTTAAATTTTTTACTTCATTCACTTTCACGAAAACCTGTGATAACATTTCCTTCAATGACCATGCTCATCTGTCCCTCCATGCTCTGGTCTTCCATCCACCATTTAAAGACACCCTCCGGCGTTTTCCAGCCAGCAACCTCCTTGTTGCCGCACGCTTTCCTGTATGCAAGCATCTTTGCAAATGCACGGATATAGGCTTCCTTATACTTCGGATAGCGGGCAAATTCACTCCAACGCTTTTTGCCTGCCATGGGACACCCGATACAGCCGATTCTTTCAAAATCCTCTTTGTACAGCGGATTAATTTCTATCCCTTCTTTCCTGATATACCACCACAGATACTCGTCATCCCATTCCAGGATGGGGTTTACCAGCGTTTTTGAAGTCCGGTAGCAGCTTTCTACCATACGGTGTACCTCGGAATTATCATAATTCATGACAACAATCCCGCCTTTTCTGTTTGAGATAAACAGTTCATCATCTGCCATCTTTCTCGCTGCACGGTCCGGTTTTGTGAGCGTGACGATCCCCTGGTTTTCCTTCCGGTTCCTGCTTTCAGATTTCCTCACACCGGTAATAACCTTCTTTCCGGTTCCGGAATACTCCTTTAATTCTTCGCAGCAGTACCGCATACGGCGTGTTGGCGGCGTCTTGTGCTTCACGATCAGCTGCCACATGCTCATGGTCGGGTAGGATATTGCTACGCCCTTTTTGCTCCTGATATACCTCACTGTTTCCGGCGCGTCCACTGTAGTGTGGTTGTGCACCGCCTGAAATTGTACCCCGCTTTTCCTTGCGAGATGGAAGACCACATCCGAATCCTTTCCCCCGCTGTATGCAAGCTGATAAGCTTCATCTCCCTCAAAAGTCCTTAATATCTCCAGTGCCTGTTTTTCTAAATCCATTCATTCCCAGAGCAAAGCATGCTTTATTGTCCGGACAAATCTCCCTGCTCCTTTCCTGAAATAATTGCAAAAAACAGATGCCTCCGGCATCATAAATTACTGCGGCCTGCCATAAAGCACCTGCTTGTCATTGTCAAATAAATTCCTGTATACTACTTTTCCTTTTGAATATGAGGCATCCACCACCTTTCCATTTCCTGCATAAATACCCACATGGGTGATGTTCATAAACCTCCCGTTGGGCTTGTAGCTCCAGAACACCAGGTCCCCGGGCTGCAGGTTATCCCTTGATATGGTCAGGTTATGCTCCACCATATAGCGCCCCTGCTCCGCCGCGGTCCCGGGGATTGCTATCCCAGCCTGCCTGTAACACCACATGGTGAGGTAGCTGCAGTCCACATAGCTTCCCCTGCCGCGGTAATCCTGTGAATACGGATCTCCCAGCCTCGATCTGGCAAGCTCCACCACCCTGCCGCCCGCTTCACTTGCGGGGAGGTCATAATGACCGGCATCCTCCGGGGCATTCCAGCCATTCCAGTCGTCAAACCCGTCCCCCTCCTGTGGCGCGGCTGTATCATATTTTGCGAGATACCACACATTTACTGCATTGGACTGCTGCTCATAACTCACCGCCTTTCCATAGTCATTTTTTAGGTTATTAAATATTTCCACCTTGTCCGTAACTGCCACTGCTGCTGTGTAGGTCTCTTCTTCGGTGCTGCCATCCTCATGCTCAATGAGTCTCGTCCTTTCCTCATAATCCACAAAACAGTCTGCAAAACGGATATAATCCTCCACATCCAGCCGCACCCTGTCCTCTCCAAAATACAGGGAGTAGAACACCGCCCAGACCAGATAACGGTCCGGCGGCTCCCCCTCTGCCACCGCCTCAATCCCGTCAAGCACAGTGTCCAGTTCCAGGTATTATTCGTTAGATTATCTTCACTAAAATTTAAATATTTTCTTCAAATTAATT
>CAMWLV010000161.1 GCA_947175175.1 uncultured Lachnospiraceae bacterium | reverse complement strand
AGATGATTCTTGACGGACCTCAGAGAAAGGGCGATTTGAGAAGAAGCCGCGCAGGTGCAGTTAATATTGTTCCGAACTCAACAGGTGCAGCAAAGGCAATCGGCTTAGTTATTCCTGAGTTGAATGGTAAGTTAATCGGTTCTGCACAGCGTGTTCCGACCCCAACAGGTTCTACAACAATCCTTGTAGCAACTGTTGAGAAGTCTGTGACAAAGGAAGAGATCAATGCAGCTATGAAGGCAGCAGCTACAGAGTCATTCGGCTATAATGAGGATGAGATCGTATCTTCTGATATCGTAGGAAGCACATATGGTTCTATCTTCGATGCTACACAGACAATGGTTGGCGCTGACAATCTGGTTCAGGTTGTATCTTGGTATGACAACGAGAATAGCTACACATCTCAGATGGTAAGGACAATCAAATACTTCTCAGAGTTAGCATAATTCACTCAAAAAAGACCTATCAAGGTCCGGTCTTATGGACCGGACCTTTTTTTAATTAAATAATATTAAAAGGAGAATGTAAGAATGGGATTAAACAAGAAATCAGTTGATGATATCAACGCAAAAGGCAAAAGAGTACTTGTGAGATGTGACTTTAACGTACCTCTCAAAAACGGCGAGATTACAGACGAGACACGTATTGTTGCCGCGCTTCCTACAATCAATAAGCTGATCGAGGACGGCGGAAAAGTGATTCTCTGCTCTCATTTAGGAAAGGTTAAGAATGGACCAAACGAAGGTGAGTCATTAGCTCCGGTTGCAAAGAGACTTTCCGAGAAGCTTGGTAAGGAAGTAAAATTTGTTTCTGATTATAATGTAACAGGCGAGGCGGCTACAGCGGCAGTTGAGGCTATGAACGAGGGAGATGTAATCTTATTGCAGAATACCCGTTTCCGTGGCAAAGAGGAGACGAAGAACGGTGAGGAATTCAGTAAAGAGCTCGCAGACCTTGCTGATTTATATGTATGTGATGCATTTGGTTCTTCACACAGAGCACATGCATCTGTTGAAGGTGTCACAAAGTATATCACAGAAAAGGGCGGAGAGAACGCAGTTGGTTACCTGATGCAGAAGGAGATTGATTTCCTTGGCAATGCTGTGGAGAATCCAGTAAGACCCTTCGTGGCAATCCTTGGCGGCGCTAAGGTTGCGGATAAATTAAACGTTATCAACAATCTGTTAGAGAAGTGCGATACATTGATCATTGGTGGAGGTATGGCTTTCACATTTTTGAAGGCAAAAGGCTATGAGATTGGAAATTCCTTAGTAGATGATGAGAAACTTGATTACTGCAAAGAAATGATGGCAAAGGCTGAGGAGAAGGGCAAGAAGCTTCTTCTCCCGATCGATACGACGATTGCAGATGCTTTCCCTAACCCGATCGATGCAGAGATCGCTGTAGAAGTAGTAGATGCGGACAAGATTCCAGCAGGCAAGGAAGGTCTTGATATCGGCGATAAAACAGCAGAGCTCTTCGCAGATGCAGTGAAGTCTGCTAAGACAGTTGTATGGAATGGACCTATGGGTGTATTTGAAAATCCCATACTTGCAAAAGGAACAATTGCTGTAGCAAAGGCATTGGCTGAGACAGAGGCTACTACAATCATCGGCGGCGGCGATTCTGCTGCTGCAGTTAACCAGTTAGGTTTTGCGGATAAGATGAGTCACATTTCTACAGGCGGCGGTGCTTCCCTTGAGTTCTTGGAGGGCAAGGAGCTTCCGGGTGTTGTTGCGGCAGATGACAAGTAATTAACCAAATCTAAGGGGAGCAAAATGCGCTCCCCCAGGATTTAATAAAACAGGTTGATAAGGAGAGCAGATAAAATGGCAAGAAGAAAGATTGTAGCCGGCAACTGGAAGATGAATATGACTCCCAGTGAGGCTGTTAAGTTAGTGGATGAGTTAAAAGACTTGGTAAAGTCAGATGAGGTCGATGTGGTATATTGTGTACCAGCAATTGACATTGTTCCAGTCGTAGAGGCGGTTAAAGGCACAAACGTTGAAGTTGGTGCTGAGAATATGTATATTGAGGAAAAGGGTGCTTTTACAGGTGAGATTGCACCTGCGATGCTGGTAGATGCAGGCGTTAAGTATGTTATTATCGGACATTCCGAGCGCCGCGACTACTTCAAGGAGGACGATGCTTTCCTCAACAAGAAGGTTGCCAAGGCATTTGAGCATGGTCTTACACCGATTCTTTGCTGCGGGGAGTCTCTGGAGCAGAGAGAGACCGGTGTTACGATGGACTGGATCCGGCTTCAGATCAAGTCAGATTTAGTGGGCATCACCGCAGATCAGGTGAAGAAGCTGGTTATCGCTTACGAGCCGATCTGGGCAATCGGAACAGGCAAGACCGCTACTACAGAGCAGGCGCAGGAGGTTTGCAAGGGCATCCGCGACTGCATCGCTGAGATGTATGATGCCGCAACTGCAGAGGAAGTACGTATTCAGTACGGCGGCTCAGTAAATGCTGGAAACGCAGCAGAGCTCTTTGCACAGCCAGATATTGACGGCGGTCTCGTGGGTGGGGCAAGTCTGAAAGCTGATTTTGGAAAAATCGTCAATTATAAATAATATATAATAAGAGTACAAAAACCAAAAACTCACTTTCTGTTGTGAAAAACACAATGAAAGTGAGTTTTTTGACTGATTTTATAAGAATATTAATGTGTGTAGGCATATTCGGCAGCAGCCTGTATCACAAGGGAATGCTGGAGCCATATTTTAGGGTACTGCGCTAAGGTAAATGGGCAGTCTACATTGCCAGTTTCAAAGGTGATAGAGCAGACAGGGGTGTCACCGCTGTAAATCCAGTCAAGATAACTGCCAGATGCACTTCCACTGCCCATTCTTTTATAGGGGACAAGTGACAGCATATAGTTGGAAAATTCTGTATTGATCGCGGTATATCTGCTTTCAACAGTGTTCCAATATGCAACTTCACCCATAGAGTGATAGCTTATGATGACAGAAGGATGGTAAAGCAGGGTAACAGTTGCAAGAGATAAGGTTTCCGGTTCCGAGAAAGGGACTGTTCCAGAATATCCGGCATAGGAGGGCTGGGAAGCCTTCACGTTAATGCCAAATCCTGTAAGGAAATTTCTGTTAAGGTCGATACCACGGGCATTGGCTTTCCATCTTGTCAGATATGCTTCATAACTGCTTTTCGTTCGTTTCGTGGCAATGTCATATGCATAGCAGGCTTGTACAGTCTGGATCAGTTCGGGGGACTGCAGGGCGCTTTCGCCGAATTGGCTGAGTGCGATGCCGTCGGGATTAACCATAGGAACGATGTGCAGTGCGATATTGTCAAACAATTCCCCATAGCTCTTTTCATGAAAATATCCACGGTCATAAAAGTCAAGACATTGTTCCAGCTGCTCCATCACAAGGTATGGATTGGTATATTCGCGCGCATGGATACCAGCATGTACCAGCATGCTCTTTGGGGCAGACGGGTTTCCGATGATTAGATCATATAGGTTTCTGCCGTCAGCGGACTGACCTATCACATTGACATGAAGCAGTTCGGGATACCTTGCCTGAAGCTGCAAGATATCCTCGTTCATCTCTTCATATGTATAGATATCATAGTCATATACGACAGCATCAAGCCGCTTGAGATAGCGCATATCCGTATAACCTTCCAGGTCTGTTCCATATACCCGTATTTTTACAAAGGAATCCAGTGGACCAAGCAGGATTTGTACATAAGTACTGTCGGGAAGAACAGCAATGGGGTCGCCTGACATGGAATAGTCCGCATACACGTTTAATCCTTGTCCTGAAAAGCGGACATAATAGATCGGGGATTGAATCTCCTCAGCGGCAAATGTACTGATTGCGTCAGAGGACGAGAGGAACAGGATAAAAAATAAAGTATAAACCAAAGCCAAATTTTTAAAGTATTTCATTTTATAGTTCTCCTTTTTTAATAGGACAAATGTAGTGTGTCTTATATTAGATTATAGAACATTTATTGGATAAATACAAGATATGTACAGGCTGCTGTTAATATATGGAACAGTAGAAAATGTAAATTGATTTCCACTACTTTTGTTGGTGCCAGAACAGTAAGGAACTGTAGAAAAATAACTGACACATCTTGACTTGTCTATTTCTCCGATTGTGCATGCCAAAAAGCCTCGCCGTAGCCCACTACGCCTACGTTTTTTGACATGCACCCTCGAAGAAATATCCTGCGCAATCTGCATCAGTTATTTTCCTACAGTTCCTAACTATAACTTTATTTATAATCCCAATTCGCTTTCGTGTTCCCAGTGTATAGTCCAATTTATAACATGAATATTTAATCAGCTGATTTTCCATTAATAGCACTTACACCCTTGTACTCTCAAATTTTCCAAAAGTTACCCCTTGTTCAGTAGTCCACTCAATGTTTCCATTTGATGGACGTCCTAAAACAAAACAGGCTGCCCCAGATGGGGTTTTGAATGGCACGTTCTTTAGAAGTGTCATATGTTCATCAATGATTTCTTTATATTTTTCTCTTGCATTTAATGCACTATCAGGACAAGATGGTGCTGGATCTCTACTAATTATACTTCCAGATAAAACTATGAATCCATCAGATGTTTGCACCGCACATGCACTAGCGCCTCGCTTTTTAATGTAGAACACAGTACTCGTCGATGATGAAGAATCATTTTTACTATCATCAGTAATTAATTCTGTAGCTACAAGCGGTTCAAATACTTTATGTCCTAGTACACCCATAATAATTTTTGCATACTCTATGAACTCTTCAAGTTCACTTTCTTTCTCCTCTGTAACATTACCTTGTGTTGGTTCGTTACCATTTTTTACGATATACCAATGAGCATCCGTTGCCATCGAACAGAATCTATTTTCAAGATAGCTAATTTTAGTTGGTCCAAACGAATTATTTGAGGTTGTAAATACAACTGCCTCAGACCAATAATCTTTATCTGGATTCTTCCTGTGCTCCTGCAAACGATATAAAATGCCTTCTCCATTTTTCCGAGTACCTGCTTGACCAATATAAATTACTTGTTCTGAAGTTTCATCTGATACGCCAAATAAAAAATATATTCCACTTTGTTTTAAATCATTCCGTTCTTTACATAAGTCCAGATCAATTCTTGGAATACGGTATGCAACTCCAGTCCAGTTTGCTAATGTGCATTTTATTCTGCCATTTGCTGTTCCATCCATCAGGAAAATATTTATGTTTTTACCGTGCGGAGCCACCTGCGCACCCCCATTATTTTCTATAATTATATCTTTTAATTCCGTTGTTTGCAATGCCCTTTATAAAATCACTGTAAACTCTTTGTCTATTATAACTATTCATTGTATTCTGCCGGGAACACGAAGTCGAATTGGGACTATTTATAAGCATATGAATTTAGCACTTTGCATTTAGGGCACTTTATATTATAATAAAAGAGTGAAACACAAATGATGAATCATAAAGTGGATAGACCATCAAGTCATATGAAACAAGTAGAAGGAGATTCGTAAGATGGATATTAAGATAAACGACAGCGATAAGATTACAATGACACATACAGGATTGCTCCCGGGGAAAAGCGGTAAAGTCATTCATGTGTGCTTTGAGAGAAAGACAGACGACAGGGACGACTATGCGGAAATCGTACTGCCGAGCAGGACAGTGGTAAATGCAAGGGGATTCGATGAGGGAGAGCTTGCCCAGCTCCAGTTATATCTTAAGGAACAGGAAAAGAGCATCATTAAAAACGCAAAACAGATTAACCATGATCTGATCTTTAAGCTTTAAGGAAATTGTGACTCCTATGAAAAAAGTGATACATAGATTTAGTAAGGCAGCAAGTACAAGTGTTATTTTCATTTTAGTGTGTATATTACTGGTGATGGAACTTTTGAGTATCAACTGGTATTTTCAGGCAGCATGTGTAGTATTAGTGATACTATGCATTGTCCTTCTTGCGTTTCAGAATAGCAAGGCTAACTCCCAGTGGCATAATAATGAGATCAGTCAGCGGCAGAGGGATGAGATGCTCATGTATTTTAGCCGTGAGTATTTTGAGGTATATGTGGTTGATCTCAATCAGGGGTCCTATGAGATAATCCGTTCTGCTGAACAGCGGGGCGACGATATCAAGAAGCTCACAGGCGATTTTAAGCAGTTGATGGAGAGGGCAGTCGTCTCATGGGCAAAGCCGCCATACAAGGAAAAGTTCAATCAACTGCTGGACATAGAGGGGATCAAGAGACGCTTCGAATCTGGCGGAAAGAAAATAGATTTCATCTACAAATCATACGATGAGAAGTGGAAACGGCTTGAGTGTTTTCCTGTGCCAGAGTATGCGATGGGCAATGAGAAAATGATTTTTGCGCTTAGGGATTACACGGATGAGATGCAAATTCGGAAAAATGAGGTTCTTGCAACAGAGGCGATGAATGATATCTATACACTTGTTGCATTTCGGGATATCGAAGCAAATCGGTACGATTGCGTCTATCAACGCATGGAGAATGTGCTGGATTTTCCTGATAGAGGATTTTACTCTGACTGGGTGAAGAAGATGTTGGAATGCATTCATGATAAGGACAGGGAAAAATTTCGCACAGAGTTGTCAGATGAACGATTTCACAGGGAAGGAAGGGCAGAGTGTGAATATCGGATCAGGGATAAGGAAGGAGAATATCATTATTACCGTCAGTATAATGCGAAAGTGAATGTGATGTCAGGTCCCAAGATGGTCATATTGATCAGAAATGTCGATGAATTCAGGAAACATGAGATATGGAAGGCAGAGCAGCTGCAAAAGGAACTGGAAGCAAAAGCAAAAGAGCTTGAAATGACAAGGCTTCTGGCTGAGAAGAGCAAGGATTTGGAGAAAGCACTGCAGCAGGCGGAGAGCGCCAACAATGCCAAAAGTAATTTTCTGTCCAATATGTCGCATGACCTGCGCACACCGATGAATGTGATTCTGGGTATGGCGTATATGGCAAAAAAACACATTGATGATGAAGATGCGGTGGACAGGTGTCTGAATACCATTTTGTTATCCTCACAGAATATGCTTGCGCTGATCAATGATGTGCTTGATATGAATAAAATAGAAAGCGGTGTAATTGAACTTCGTGAGAAAACAGAAGATATTGCAAAAATTATAAAGGATATCGAAATGTTGATTCGCAGCCGATGTGAGGAAAATCAGCAGATCTTTGCCGTCAGTTGCAGCGGGATTTTTCATAGGCATTTGCGTATGGATAAACTTCGGGTACGCCAGATTATCATAAATCTTCTTTCCAACGCTGTGAAGTATACGCCGTCTTTTGGAAGGATCAGTATGGAGGTGATTGAACAAGAGGGAAAGGTAGATACACAATGTAATGTCATCTTTATTATCAGGGATAATGGAATTGGCATGAGTGGCGATTTTGTCAATCGTGTGTTTGAACCTTTTGAGCGCGAAAATACGGATTTGTCAGACCGGATAGAAGGAACAGGACTTGGAATGGCAATCACAAAGAACCTTGTCGATCTCATGAAAGGTCAGATTGAGATTGACAGTATGGTCAATGTGGGAACAAAGATTACTGTAACACTTCCATTTACGATATGTGATGGGGAAGAGGAAAATGAAAACGAGAAGCCAGAACTTGCAGTAGTACATGGAAAATATCCCGGAAAACGGATTCTCATCGTTGAGGATAAGCATATCAACATGGAAATCGTGAAAGGTTTTTTGGAAGATACAGAGCTGATCATAGACGAAGCCAGAAATGGTAAGGAAGCAGTCGACAAAATAAAGGAGGCAGCGGAAGGAACTTATGATCTTGTATTTATGGATATCAGCATGCCTGTCATGAGAGGCGATGAGGCAACCATGGAGATCAGAAAGATAGACCGGGCGGACTGCATAACGATGCCCATCATAGCGATGACAGCAAACGCTTTGGATAGTGATGTTCAGAACTCGTACAAATGTGGTATGAGCGGTCATATTTCCAAACCAGTCGAACCGGAGGATGTATACAAGTGCCTGAATAAATGGCTTATGGGGACACAGGCACAGAATGCTTAGAGGAAAGAGGGATTAAAATAATGGGATGTGTGCTTTGTCCGAGGCAATGCAGTATTGACAGAGCAAACGGCAGAGGATACTGTGGTGAGAGTGTTAAGGTGAGGGTGGCGAGGGCATCTCTGCATATGTGGGAGGAACCCTGTATCAGTGGAAAGACAGGTTCGGGAACTGTTTTTTTCTCGGGATGCTCATTGAAATGTGTGTTCTGCCAGAATCGGAAGATTGCGTCAGGGGACAGAGGAAAAGCGCTTACAATCCTACAGTTAGTGAACTTATTTCTGTTGCTTCAGGACAAAGGGGCAGCCAACATTAATCTGGTGACACCAACACATTTTACGCCGCAGATTGCGGAGGCGCTCAGAATGTCGAAGTCAGACGGGCTTTCCATTCCAGTTGTGTACAATACATCTGGCTATGAACAGGTGGAGACATTGCGGATGTTAGATGGTCTTGTAGATATCTATCTTCCTGACTTGAAATATTATAGCGGGGAACTATCGGCGCGTTATTCTAATGCACCAGACTATTTTACGCATGCCTCACTTGCGGTCGCGGAAATGGTGCGTCAGGTAGGCGTTCCTGTTTTTGGTAATATGCTTTCCGGTGAAGAAATGATGAAACGCGGTGTGATTGTCAGACATATGGTTATGCCTGGACATGTCAGGGACTCCAAGCAAGTTATAAAATACCTTCATGATACGTATAAAGAAGACATCTATATTAGCATTATGAACCAATATACGCCGCCTGATGTTATGGAAGATTATCCTGAGATCAGCAGACGGGTAACACGCAGAGAGTACAAACGGGTGATTGATTATGCGATGGAATTGGGTATTGAGAATGCTTTTGTGCAGGAGGGTAATACTGCGGAGGAAAGCTTTATTCCTGATTTTGACGAAGAAATGTATTTAAAGGAAATCAAGTGTTGATTTGTAGAGCGTTCAGGAGGTATTTCGATGCTGTCAAGAGAAGATTTTTTGTCACTGAATTTCGTTAAAAAAGAGGATTTTACAGGGAGCTATCGGGGAATGCGCTTTATGCTGCATCAGGAGACTGTGGAGGAGGAGAAAAAGCTTAAAGTGTACATCTGGAGTGAGCCGTTTGGATTTGAGGCGACGCCGGACGAGGAGAAAATTTCTGAGCTTTTTGAATTCAGTGAGGAAGGGCTTGGCCAGGCGATTGACTGGATGAATGAAAACTATGAAAGCATAAGATATAAAAAACAACCCACATGATGGTATGGGTTGTTTTTTATATCCTAATTTCATTCTATATTCAAGCTTAAGCCATCTGATTTACAGCCTTGGATAAACGAGAAACTTTTCTGGAAGCATAATTCTTGTGGTATACGCCCTTTGTCGCAGCTTTATCAATGATACTTGTTGCATTTAATAAAGCAGCAGCAGCAGCCTCCTTGTCGTTCGCTTCTACAGCTGTGTAAACCTTCTTAATCGCAGTCTTTACACCAGACCTAATAGCTTTATTGCGATCAGCCTTTGTTCTGTTGACTAAAATTCTCTTTTTCGCAGATTTGATGTTTGCCATGCTTGTCACCTCCCATTTTCCCGATATTTTCATTTATGGTAACTGTTATGCATATGCGCAGTTACAAGTTATGTTTTATGAAAGCCGGACACGGACGGACTAATAAAACACACTTGTATATTGTAATTTATGGAATCTAATATGTCAATACATATTCTTGAAAAAAATAGAAAAAATGTAAATTAAAAGTTACTGTTCACACCAGGACTTAGCAT
>CAMWLV010000160.1 GCA_947175175.1 uncultured Lachnospiraceae bacterium | reverse complement strand
CTCCGCAGAATATCATTCAGGCATTTTCCCGCACGAACAGGCTGTTTGATGACGGAAAACAGTATGGGCAGATTGTGACATTCCAAGCGCATGATCAGTTCAAAAAGGCTATTAATGATGCCCTCATGCTCTACTCTCGTGGAGGTGATGGGAATCCAATAGCAGAGGACTGGGACGATGTGAAAGAATCGTTTGCTGTTTCACTCAAGGCGATACGGAATCTGGCGCGGACACCAGAGGAGATTGTGGGACTTTCCCGTAAACAGAAAAAAGCGTTTATACAGCTTTTTCGGGCGTTAGATCATGATTTCGCACATCTGAAGTCATTTTCCATATACAATGACAGTGTACTTGATGAGTGGGAATTCAGCGAATCAGAATATGAAGATTTCGCTGCAATGTACAAAAACGTTATGGAAGAACTAAAAAAGCCGGGAGATGACACAGATTCTGCAGATGAGCCTGTTCATGATGACTATGAACTTGTGGCATACAGCAGATTGCGCATTGACTTTGAATACATTGTGGAGTTGCTACAGGGATTCGTTGAGTCCTTAGACCAGTCTTCGGAGGACTATGATGAGGCATCTTTCGAAGCAAGGATAAGAACGCTTCGGGAGATCATAGGTGAATTTTCGGGTGATAATCCGAAACTAAGTGCGCTTTTAGCGCAGGTTGTTGATGAAATTGAAGCAGATCGGGAAAAATATGTCGGGCAGGACATATCAGTAACCATAAACGAAATGCGCTATGCGGCTATTGACAAAGAAATACAGGACTTTGCCGAGAAGTGGTATCTGAATGCGGATGATGTCAAATATGAGGCGTATAATTATAGGGATGGCGAATTTGCTAATGAGAATAAACTAAAGGATAGTGCTGATTATGCAGCTTACAGGGAAGCTGCGTCAGATGCTTTACCCAAATTCAAATTCAGAAAGTCAATGATGAATGAATTTAAGGAAGTGATAATGCCGGAAATCGGTCCGTTGATTGACTGACCATTCATCAATTTCATAGACAGGGATATAGATCTGAAAAACAGAATCATTGCTTAATAGAGTTAATATGAGGAGGACAGGGAAATTGTGAAAGTGCGATTTATTGAGCCAGGCAACAGACCATATAAGCCGACACCTTTGAATTATTTTGTGTATGACAGGTATATCAGGACACCTTCCGTTGGGTTGAATACGCTGGCAACGATAGTAAAGGAAGCAGTGCCGGATACTTTGATGTACAGTGAATCAATATCTCGTCTGGTGATGGATGATATCGTGGATGCGGACATCATTTTTATAGGGATTTTTACCTTTAGTGCGGTGCGTGGGTATCAGCTGGCGCGGTATTTTAAGAAAAAGAGCAAAGCAGTTGTCGTGATGGGCGGTCTTCATGCTTCCATGAATTATAAGGAAACTGTGAAATACTGTGATTACGTCCTTCTGGGAGAGGGAGACGAGTCCATATTGGAGATGGTGGAGGCTGTGCGAAACAATGAGACACCAGCATTTCCGGGAGTTGTATATCGAAAGGACAATAAGCTGGTACATACTGGGGATCGAAGGCCGCCAGAGCAGTTTGAGACCATACCAGATAAGAATCTTGTGTATCACTTCAAAAAGATGGCGGGACATAATACGCTCTGGGGACAGGTTCACGCTTCCAGAGGATGTCCTCACAACTGTGATTATTGTGCACTTGTGCGGCATTACGGGAGGCGCGTCAGGACGAGGACACCGGAAAATGTGCTGGAGGACATACGCAGGACAATTGCATTTCAGGAGAAAGGACATCATAGACTGCTGAAGGCATTGTGGATTACAGATGATAACTTTTTTGCAGACCGCAAATGGGCTATGGAGGTGCTGCAGAAAATTATCGACAGTGGAATCAAATATCATTTTACCGTTCAGGCGAGATGGGAAGTAGGACTGGACGATGAAATGCTGGTGCTGCTCAGGAAAGCGGGCTTCGTGGAACTGGCGATGGGAATTGAGTTTATAGATGATGAATCTTTTGAGATTTACCACAAGAAGAGCAGTAAAGAGAAAATCGTGGAATCCATACAGAATATACAAAAACATGGACTGAGTGTCCGCGGTCTTTTTATCCTTGGGGCGGATAACCATACGGTGGGTGTGGGAGAGAAGCTGGCTGATTTTGTGATCGAGAATCATATCAAGGGAGCGTTAATTCAATGTATGTATTTTGTGCCGGGTACGCCCGTCTATGAGAGTCATAAGAAGCGTCTACTCCATAAGAACTGGAGCAAGTACAATGGAAATGCAGTACACATGCCCAAAAAGATGACGCCATATGAGCTGCAGCTGGAGAATATAAAGGCGAGCAAAAAAATTTATTCTTTTCCCAGACTGGTGCATGCTCTGCTGCATGAGGATGCGCTGCATAAGCTATTGTTTTTGGGAGAATATTTCTGGCACATGAGCATCAGGGCTGACTTGCGGAAGGAGTTGCCTTACTTGAAAAGTATGCACTGATATATTGGGGAGGTGAAAATATGTTATGCCATATGGTGATCAATCTGAGCAACGGTCTCTGTACAAAGTCTGATGACAGGACGAAGCTTGTACAGAGGTAAAAGATAGAGATAGAATTTTCGTCCGACATTGGATTTTGTACATATTTATTCTGTTACAATGAAATCTGGTGAAGAATAGAATGGAGAAAATTCAATGGAAAAAAATTTTAAGAAATATATTGTTTTGTGGCTGAGTCAGAGTATATCCGGGTTGGGAAGTTCCATGACGGGATTTGCGCTGGTCTTGTGGGCGTATGGGCAGAGTCAGTCAGCGATGTCAGTCTCACTGATGTCTTTTTGTAATTATGTACCATACATTTTTTTGAGCCTGTTTGTTGGTGGGTTTATAGACAGGCATAGAAAGAAAAACATCATGCTGACTGCTGACAGTATCGCGGCTGTCGGCTCGCTGTCAGTTTTGACACTACTGCTTACAGGGAATTTGGAAATCTGGCATATTTATATTGTCAATGTGATTGTCGGGGCGACGAACGCTTTTCAGCAGCCGGCGTCAGCAGTGGCAACGGGAAGGCTTGTGCCAAAGGATAAGATATCAAATGTCAGCGGGATGAATTCTTTTTCGCAAAACCTGATAACGGTGTTTAATCCGATGTTGGCAGCATTCTTCTTTGCAGTGGGCGGGCTCCCGCTGATTTTGATGATTGATTTAGCAAGTTTTGTGCTGGCATTTTGCGTGCTTTTGTTTTATATTTCCATACCAGAGCAGATTGAGGAAAAGAAACACAATTCTCCGTTTGAAGGAGCTGCACAGGGGTTTGCATTCTTGAAGGAAGAGAGAGGGATTCTCTATATCATGTTGACAATGGCACTGATTAACTTCTTTTCAAGGCTTACTTACGAAAATATCCTGTCACCAATGATTTTGGCTAGAAGTTCCGGCAGCAGTATGACGCTTGGTACGGTAAATGCTTTTATGGGAATAGGGGGAATTGTTGGCGGCATCATTGTTTCTGTGAAAAAAGAAAGCAGATGCAAAGCAACGGCAATCTATGTCTCGGCGGCTTTATCGTTTCTGTTTGGGGATTTGATGATGGCGGTTGGAAAAAATGTTTTCTGGTGGTCGCTTGCTGCGGTTGCCGCGAGTTTGCCGATTCCATTTATCATGGCGAATCAGAATACGATTTTGTACAGGAAGATTCCGACAGAGATGCAGGGGCGCGTATTTGCGGTAAGAAATGCAATCCAATTCAGCACGATACCAGTTGGTATTATTCTCGGGGGCTATCTGGCGGATTATGTATTTGAGCCATTTATGAGAACTGGCAGCGGATTGGCTGGTACACTGGAAAAAATAGTAGGAAGTGGTGTCGGAAGCGGTATGGCAGCAATGTTTTTATGTACCGGAATATGCGGATTTACAATCAGTATGGCATCTTGCTTTAACCGGGAGATAAAAAAGTTGAACAGCTTATAAAATTTTTCTTGCCAAATATTACACAATCATATATGATAAAAATAGATACACGACTGGCGGAAATTGCATGAAAGGATTCTGAGGAATAATTTGATGCGAAGTAGGATGACCTACAGGGAGTGTATGATATTTAAGAGCCGACCGCCTGGGCAGCATGCAACACGTGCGTCCAGACGGTTTCTTTATGCACACGGACACCCAGAGGAAGCATGTCAGATGGAGCGCATCACAAACATTTATAACATAGGAGGATTTGAGATGAAGATGTTATCATTGGAGCAGGAGCTCAAGGGAAACGATTACCCGGGCAGGGGAATTGTCATCGGTAAGACAAAGGACGGAAAAAAGGCTGCAATCGCTTATTTTATCATGGGCAGGAGTGAGAATAGCAGAAACAGGGTGTTTGTGGAGGATGGGGAGGGTATCCGCACGCAGGCGTTTGATCCTTCCAAGTTGAGCGATCCGAGCCTGATTATCTATGCGCCAGTTCGTGTGCTCGGCAACAAGACGATCGTGACAAATGGCGACCAGACAGACACGATCTATGAGCTGATGGACAAACAGCAGACTTTTGAGCAGGCGCTGAGAACCAGGGAGTTTGAGCCGGACGCGCCCAACTACACACCGAGAATTTCAGGGATTCTTCATATTGAGAATGGCGGCTGCAACTATGCAATGTCTATCTTAAAGAGCAACAATGGGAATCCTGATGCCTGCAACCGCTATACTTTCGCGTACAATAATCCTGCGGCGGGCGAGGGACATTTTATTCATACTTATATGGGAGACGGGAATCCACTTCCCAGCTTTGAAGGCGAGCCGAAGCTTGTCGAGATTTCAGGCGATATGAACGAGTTTGGCGATATGGTATGGAACAGTCTCAATGATGATAACAAAGTATCACTTTTTATTCGTTTTATTGATATTGAAACCGGAAATTATGAGTCTAAAATTTATAATAAGAATGTTTAATATTTTTTGAACAGGCTATTCATAGATTTACAGAGTGGAGTAAAAGTATCATATTTACAAGTTTTAAGCAGCTTTAAAGAATGGAGGATTACTTATGAAGGAATTAGAATTAAAATATGGATGCAACCCTAATCAGAAGCCTTCCAAAATCTATATGAAGGATGGAGAACTTCCGATTGAGGTGTTGAACGGTAAGCCGGGATACATCAATTTTCTCGATGCATTTAACGGCTGGCAGCTTGTCAAGGAGTTAAAGAAAGCTACAGGTCTTCCGGCAGCAGCTTCGTTCAAGCATGTGTCGCCAGCTGGTGCGGCAGTGGGACTTCCGCTGAATGATGTTGAACGGAAGATTTACTGGGTGGATGATATGGGGGATTTGTCACCGCTTGCAAGCGCGTATGCAAGGGCGAGAGGTGCAGACAGAATGTCCTCATTCGGCGACTTTATTTCCCTGTCCGATGTGTGTGATGTAGACACGGCAAAGCTGATCAAGCGTGAGGTATCAGACGGAATCATTGCACCCGGATATGAGCCGGAGGCGCTTGAAATCTTAAAGGCAAAGAAAAAGGGGAATTATGCAGTTATTCAGATCGATCCTGCTTATGTTCCGAATCCCGTGGAGACAAAGGACGTATACGGCATCACTTTTGAACAGGGAAGAAACGAGCTTGTGATTGATGATGCGCTTTTTGCAAATGTAGTGACAGAGAATAAGGAAATCCCCGAGCAGGCAAAGACTGACCTTGCGATTGCCATGATCACATTGAAGTATACACAGTCAAATTCTGTATGCTATGTGAAGGGCGGTCAGGCAATCGGTATCGGTGCGGGACAGCAGTCGCGCATTCACTGTACAAGGCTTGCCGGAAACAAGGCAGACAACTGGTTCCTTCGCCAGAATCCCAAGGTACTGAATCTGCCGTTCAAGGAGAAAATCGGGCGCGCTGACAGGGACAACACAATTGATGTGTACATGAGTGATGATTATATGGACGTGCTCGCAGACGGCACATGGGAAAATTTCTTTACAGAGAAGCCAGAAGTGCTCACAAGAGAGGAAAAGCGCGCCTGGCTTGACCAGATGACCGATGTGGCACTTGGTTCCGATGCATTCTTCCCGTTTGGAGACAATGTGGAGAGGGCACACAGAAGCGGTGTCAGCTATATCGCACAGCCGGGCGGTTCCATCAGGGACGACAATGTAATCGAGACCTGCAATAAGTATAATATAGCGATGTGCTTTACGGGAATCAGATTATTTCATCATTAATAATAGTTTAGGGCAGCGAATATATATTCGCTGCCTCAAGTTTGTTCACAGTCCTAATTCTTTTAGTACATTTTCCTGAGATACAAATTCATGACATTCAGGGTTGTGTTCAATCTCATCAAGCATTTTCAGATCCCATTCGTCAGGTGCAGTTTCCTCAATATCTTCCCATGAACGTGATGGCAGATTATCCAGTACGAACTTCCATACTTTCTCTGCGTCGGCATCACTCATGACAGTGATGCCGCCTAATATTCTTTCCTTTATAGCACTCATAAGCAACCTCCCCTTTATTTATAGACTTGACCGCGATTGTCAATTTCGAAAATGTATAAAACGTTTCCAGACTTATCAAAATATAATGCGAAAACTACCAACACGAAGTCGGTATCCTGATCGGCCTTGTAATTTTAGCACGTTGCCGTTGGGTAAATTATTGATGGCATTTATGATTCTGTGCTGTGTTATTTTGTCCTGCTTGCCCAAAAATTTTACGGCTTGTTTGGAATATTGTATCTTCAATATGCGGCCTCCTAAGTTTTGTTCATTACCGTCATTTCTTCATCTCTGTAGATAAAGAATAACATTAAAAAAAGCATACGTCAATAAATAGCTTTGGTGAAAAAATGGAAAATCGTTTTTGGTATATAACAAAAGGGTATCATTAAATTGATCACATGGATAAACGGCTTGAAAAAGCTGGCTAATCTAATATAATACATGGCAGCAAAGAAAGAAGGTATCTATATGAGTGAAAGAGAGCAGGCGAAACAGATCATTGATCAGCTTCCTGAATACAAAATGACTAAAATATTATATCTGTTAAAAGGCATACAAATTGATGATGAAATAGAAGATGAATTATTTTGTGAAAGTCTGGCAGATAGATACTTAAATAATACTGAGTATGAGGTGATTTCTTTTGAGGATGCTATAAAAGAAGCGGGATTGACAATGGATGACTTACAAAATTAGCATTGATAAAAAGGCGCAAAATCTATATTAAAACAGCCCAGAAGTAAGCAACACTTAATATATAAAGCAATTTATAACCTGCCAGCTGGTGATATGAAATCTTTAGAAGGACATAAAGGATTAAATCGGCTTCGAGTTGGTGATTACTGGATTATCTACACAATAGATAATGGGAAATTAATTATTTGTGTTGTGGATGCTGGGAACCGCGGATATATATACAAAAGGTATTAGAGGTAATTCTGACAGAAGATAAAGATTTTCAGAGCATTGGTGGAAAAAGTGGGAATGCCACACTGAAAAGAAAATGAGTGAATGTAAATAAAACAGCATCTGAAACTACGAAAAAGTAATTTCAGATGCTGTTTTTGAATGCCGGTGGCCGGACTTGAACCGGCACGAGGTTGCCCCCGGCAGATTTTGAGTCTGCTGCGTCTGCCATTCCGCCACACCGGCGATTCTAATAATGTATGTCGTAACGACAAGAAATATAATATCATATTTTGATGGGATAAGCAAGTATAATTTGTAAAAAAATTAAAAAATTTTTCGTACATTTTGTAACGATATGTTATCTTTCTCGTCTAATCGTCAAGAAACAGTGAAAATGCGGCTTTTACAGATTTGCAAGAAATATTTTACTGTTTTCAGGAACAAATGAGGAGGTGATCAGATTGTGGAGGCTAGGCGCAGTACCTATATATAAAAACTGTACCGGACTTATTATATGGACGTGTATTCAAATATCATGACCATTACAAAAGATGCCAGCTTATCGGAAGAGTTGACACAGGAGGCATTTTACCGCGCCATGAAAAGCGAGTTTCAGGGGAAATCCAGTGAGCTCACATGGCTCTGTGCGATTGCAAAGAATCTGTGCACAGATGAATTTCGAAAGAGAAAAAAAGAGGCGGTCTATGACGAGGAAGCTATAGACACTGCGGATAATCCGAATCGCACAAATATGGAACAGTATGTGATGTCTACACTGGCAATCATCATGGTGACAATAGTATTATTCATGATGCAGTCAACAGAAGTTTATGCGGCGGAACAGATATTTCCGTCTGGTGTGGAAAGCATACAATTGGAAGAAAAGATTGATGCGTATGTCGAAGAACATTGGAATACGACTACCGGAATGGCAGTATCTGTTTTTGACAGTGCAGATGAACTTTTGAAAAAATATTATGGTTATGTCGATGTGGAGAATCAGATTGCGGTCACGCAGGACTCTATTTTTGAGTGGAGCTCAACCACAAAGCTTCTGGTCTGGGTTAGCGTGATGCAGCTGTATAAACAGGTGAAGATTGAACTTGATGTGGATATCTGTAGTTATCTTCCAGAGGGATTTTTGACCAAGCTCTCTTATGATACGCCGGTTACGATGCTGAATCTGATGAACCATAATGTGGGATTTCAGGAAGGATATGTTGATTTGATGGTGACAGATGCAGACTACATAAGCAGTCTTGGGGAAGCGCTGAGGAAACATGAACCAGCGCAGATTTATGAGCCTGGGACAGTTACAGCTTACTCAAACCGGGGAGTGGCGCTCGCAGGATTCATTGTGGAGCAGGTCAGAGGGAAGTCCTTTGGCAAATATGTGCATGAAAATATATTTGAGCTATTACAGATGGAGCACAGTGCTATTTTCATGGATTTGTCAGACAATGAGTGGGTACAGCAAAAGAGAAAGGAACTGCAATGTTACACAACAGAAGGAGATTTGATACCGAACTGTTTTTACTATATCACATTATATCCGGCAGGAATGTGCACATCGACGCTGGACGATTTCGAGAAATTTGCAGCTGCGCTGCTGCGGGATGATACCACATTGTTGAAGCATACAAAGACATGGGAAACGTTGTTTTCACCAAGTGCATATTATGGAGAAAGTGGGATTCCTTTGAATTGCCATGGATTCTGGATGGTGCCGTTTGGAGTAAAGACAGTCGGTCACGGCGGAAATACATTAGGGTTATGGAGTGTGGTAGTCGCAGTTATGCAGCTGGCTACCTTGCTGCTCCTGATTCTGGTTATGTACAATGTTTCCCATTATGCTCTGGGTGGTACATATATATGGATGTTTGCCGTGATCGGGGTGTTTGCGATTGTTATGAGTGCACTATGTGTGTATGGGATCATTCAAAATAATAAGAGTGACAAGCAGCTTTTGAAGGTGCGCCAGAGAGTGTTTAACAATATCACTGCAGTTTTTCTGATGGTGGCAGTGGTGAATGTGCTGTATTGGAATCTGTTTATGTTTTGGGAGAATTAGGAGCTGTAAAGAAACAACCTGATATTTTGCTTGTTAAAAATTATATTGAATAAAAAAGGATAAAATGATATACTTTAAACATAAATAGTGACAAGACAAAAGAGGTATTTATGGAGTACTTGGATAAATTTTTTGAGTATTTTGCACAAGCTATTTATTATGTTTTGAATCTGAAATTAGATAATAGAGCATATGCGAGATACTTTGCAAATAAAAGAAATAGTGCTATGTTTAGAGAAATCAGGAAGTCATTTCCTGAAATGATAGATTCTAAAGATGCAATTAATGATATAGATTTTGATCTGCTCAATCATGATTTCTGCTGCAGGCTTGAGAATTATATAAGTGAACATCATGAGGATGGGGGTGCTCTTAGCATATTGATATATTGTCTTGACAAGGCGATTATAGAATTATACAGAAAATGTATGAACTTTGATAATGATGTAGAAAAGATTTTGCCTTTAAATAACAATAATATTCAAGTGACTGGGATTGCGATTTTTCCAAGAGTGAGATGCGGATGGGAACATGAAAGTCAAGGGGGATATCATTATTATTCCGTAGACAGTTTTTTGCATAACTTCTTTTATTGTAAAATAGACTATCTTGAGG
>CAMWLV010000159.1 GCA_947175175.1 uncultured Lachnospiraceae bacterium | reverse complement strand
ATCAGATCAATACCTACTGGAATGCAGATGATCAGAATGTATTCCTTGCAATTTTAAAAGGAATTTTCAACATGGCATCTACAGGCAAAGGAGCAGTCAAGACAGCAAATGCAGAATTTGTGGAAATGCACACATTTGATATCAGTGCACCTGATGGTGGAAATACCACAGAAGCGATGTGTATGAGTGCAACAACACTGAACAGTGCTATTCAGAGGGCTTGCGGAGATAATAAGCATAAATTTGCACTGGTATTCTGCCATAGTGCAGTTTCAACTAATTTAGAAAACCTAAAGCTGATTGCTTATTTAAAATATACAGATGCAGACGGAATCGAACGGGATCTTGGAATGGCAACATGGAACGGAAGGCTTGTCGTGATCGACGATTCTATGCCAACAGAAGTTATTCCAGCTGTAAAGTCGGTAGAGGCTACAGAGACTACAGAGGGTGTGGAAGGCCATGAGGTGTATACAGTGTACACAACCTACATATTGGGAGAAGGTGCCATTGGATTTGAAGATGTTGGCGCAAAGGTGCCATATGAGATGGTTCGTGATGCAAAAACAAGGGGCGGGGAAGATACCCTTGTATCCAGAAAACGTCACGCAGTAAGTGTTGCTGGAATCTCCTATTTGAAGGCTTCACAGGCGACGAACAGTCCGACAAATGAAGAGCTGGAAAAGGGCGTAAACTGGTCATTGGTAAATGATGATATAAAGGCGATAGAACATAAGGCAGTTCCAATCGCCCGGATTATATCAAGGGGATAATCTGAAAGGGGCAGATGCTATGTTTGGTACAGAAGCAGTAAAAGAGAGGCTGAAATCTTTCGGATATGAGGTCAAGGCGGATGATGAATTTGCCTTGACCTTTTGTGTTGAAAAAGTCTGTAGCACCATCAAGAATGAAATTAACTGTCAGGATGTACCAGAAGGACTGAAACATGTTGCTGTTGATATGGCGGTGGGTGAGTTTTTGATGGCAAAGAAAACTTTTTCACCAGATGATATTGCAGGGCTGGATCTGGATATTGCAGTAAAACAGATACAGGTGGGTGACACGAATACGGTGTTTGCAATCGGAGATGCAAGCATGACGCCTGAACAGAGACTTAACAATCTGATCAGTTATCTGTTGACACACGGGCGGGATGAATTTTCCTGCTACAGAAAACTGAGGTGGTAAGATGATAAGAGATGCAATCAAGCAGGCACAGAAAATGGCAAGGGCGGCGCTTGAACAGACATATGAGGGATTATGTACCATCATTGAATACCGTGACGTAACGGATGAGAAGACCAAACTGTCAAGTGAGGAAGAGGTTGTTGTAGTAAAAGACGTACCCTGTAAGCTGTCTTTTGAGAAATTAGATGCAGCTGTCCAGACTGAGACAGCTGCAAAAGTTTCACAGGGCATTAAATTATTTATTGCCACGGAGATCAATGTGAATAGCGGTTCAAAAATAATTGTCACGCAGGATGGGGTAACAAATGAGTATTCTGCAAGCGGAAAGCCGGCAACGTATTGTACACATCAGGAAATAGTGCTGGAACTGTTAAGGCGGTGGGCTTGATGGGGAAAATGGGGAAATTTTCTGCTGCAGACCTGAAAAAACTCCAGAAACAGTTGGATAAGATTCAGGCAGGAAATGTTGAAGCTTTTGTCGAAGAATGTGCGAAGGAGCTGGCAGCACGATTGTTGGCTAAAGTTATAAAGCGTACACCTGTAGGGGATTATTCAAAAGAAATTGAAGTTACTGCGAAGAGGGATTCAAAACACCATAAAAAAGGAGACACATATAAAAAGCGGGTAAATCCAGACGGAAAAGTAGGGGGCACACTGAGAAGAGGGTGGACCACACAAAAAGCCGGATCAGGGGCGGAAGGACTGCATACCAGTGGAGCAAGACAGTATGTGGACACTTTGCGGATTCATCATTATGGGGGATTTCTTGTTATTGAGATAGAGAATCCGGTCGAGTATGCATCTTATGTTGAATTTGGACATAGGACGGGAAGCCATAAAGGCTGGGTTCAAGGCAGATTTATGCTTACAATGTCTGAGCAGGAAATCCAGGAGATTGCCCCTAAGGTGCTTGAAAACAAAATCAAGAAGTACTTAACGGAGTGTATGAAATGATAAATTTGATTATTGGATCAATCAGCATAGCCTTGAATGCCGAGTTTGGTGACAGGTACAAAAATCATAGGGAAGAAAAGAAGCAGGACTTGGAAGAACCCTGTTTTTTTATACAGTGCCTGAATCCGACGAAAAGACTATTTCTGGGAAAAAGATATTTCAGGCACAATCAGTTCTGTATCCAGTATTTTCCGGAAACGGGAAATAAGAATGAGGAATGTTCCGCAGTGGGCGAACGGCTTTTTGAATGCCTGGAATACCTGACAGTGGACGGTGATCTGGTCAGGGGGACGAAAATGCATTATGAGGTAGTAGACGGCATTCTGCATTTCTTCGTGAATTACGATATGTTTGTTTACAAGGTTGTGGCAGCTATGGAAGTTATGGAGGAAGTTTCTGCGGAAACTTCGGTGAAAGGACAGGTGGTAACATGACAGGAAAGAAAAAAGATCTGGAAACAGTCACAGAAGGCGCGGCGGCAGCAGAGAACAGGTTCTCAAAAAGTCAGCTGCTTGTGTCAGAGCATTTCAGGGACAGAAGGGATCTTGTGGATGCTCTTCTTGACGATGGCGGATCATACACGGTTAAATCCGTGGAAGAAAAAATTGAAAAATATATGAAAGGTAAGGTGAAGTAATAATGGCTTTAGGCGGAGGTACATTTTTGCTGCAGAATAAGGAACTGCCGGGTGCGTATATCAATTTTGTCTCGGCGTCTTCTGCAAACGCATCTCTTTCTGACAGAGGGATCGCAACCATGCCACTCGAAATGGACTGGGGAGTGTCAGGGGAGATCTTTCAGGTGACAAATGAGGATTTCCAGAAAAACAGTATGGAGATTTTCGGATATGAGTATACAAACGATAAGCTGAGAGGACTCCGGGATCTGTTCCTGAATACACGGACGCTTTATGGTTACAGGCTGAACGGAAACGGGAAAAAGGCTGCCAATGCCATTGCAGAGGCATTATATACAGGGATTCGGGGAAACGACCTGAAAATTGTGGTTCAGATAAACACAGACAACGAATCCATGTTTGACGTAAAAACACTGTTAGGGACGGCAGTGGTTGATGAACAGACTGTTTCCAAAGCTGATGAACTGATTGATAACAGATTTGTAAAGTGGAAGCCGGATGCGGAGCTGGAAGCGGCAGCAGGGATTCCGTTGACGGGCGGCGAGAATGGGGAAGTGGCCGGCTCGGAACATCAGTCGTATCTTGACAAGGCAGAGTCATACACATTCAACGTAATGGGAGCTGTTGTGACGGACGATACGACGAAAGCATTGTACACTGCATATAATAAACGCCTGCGTGATGAGATGGGGGTAAAGTTCCAGACTGTTCTTTACGACTATGCGAAGGCCGACTATCCTGGGGTAATCAGTGTAAATAATAAAGTCATGGATGATGGGTGGAGTGAAGCAGCCCTTGTGTATTGGGTGACAGGTGCTACGGCTGGGTGTGCAGTCAACAAGAGCAACCAGAATAAGAAATATGATGGAGATTTCACGGTGGATACTTTATATACGCAGAGCCAGTTGAAAGAGGCCATTAAGGTGGGAAAATTCACATTCCATATGGTCGGTACAGATGTAAGGGTGCTGGAGGATATCAATACCATGGTCACAACATCTGATACACAGGGAGATATTTTCAAAGATAATCAGACAGTCAGGGTTATCGATCAGATCGGAAATGACATTGCGGTACTTTTCAGTACAAAGTATCTTGGTGTTGTTCCAAATGATGCTGCTGGCCGGGTTTCCCTGTGGTCTGATATTGTCAAACATCATGAACAGCTTCAGGAGATCAGGGCAATTGAAAATTTTTCCGATGCAGATGTGACAGTAGAGCAGGGCAGCACCAAGAAATCAGTGGTAGTTACGGATCTAATAACTGTTGTGAACGCGATGAGTAAGTTATATATGGTTTGCACAGTTGGATGAGGAAGGAGTGAAACGGGATGAATGGTAATGTAGTAATGAAAGCCAAGGATACGGTGTTTGCAAGCCTTGCGGAGTGTTTTGTAACAATCGGGACACGCCGCTATAATTTTATGCAGGCAATTAACCTGGAAGCAAAATTTGAAAAAAACAAAGCCCAGGTACCTATTCTGGGCAAGACGGGCAAGGGAAACAAGGCAACTGGATGGAGTGGGACAGGTAGTGCTACTTTCCATTACAACACGTCAATTTTCCGACAGATGATGCTTCAGTACAAGGACACCGGGGAAGACGTTTATTTTGAGATCCAGATTTCAAATGAAGATAAGACATCAGCAGCCGGACGGCAGACCATGATCCTGATGGACTGCAACATTGACGGCGGTATCCTGGCAAAATTTGATGCGGACGGTGAATACCTTGATGAAGATATGGATTTCACGTTTGAGGATTTCAAGATGCCGGAAGCATTTAAGGATCTGGAAGGATTCCTGACCAATTAGGTAGCCTTAAAACACCCTTACGTGGCTTTCGTATGGGCTGTATAAGGTGTTTTTAATATGAATGATAAAAATATAAGGAGAATAAGAAAATGTCTAAATTCAGCAGATTTATGAAGTCAAATAAAACGGAGAAAAAGAATGAAATGTATGCCCCGACAAAATCCCTTTGTGATGAGAATGGGGAACCGCTGAAATGGGAGTTTCGCCACATGACAGCAATGGAAGCCGAAGAACTACGGGATGAATGTACTATTGATGTACAAGTGACTGGAAAGCCGAATATGTTCCGTCCAAAGCTACAGTCCAGCAAATATGTCAGGAAAATGATTGCGAGGTCTGTGGTGATGCCTGACCTGTATGATGCAGAACTGCAGGATTCCTATGGTGTGAGTACCCCTGAGGAACTGCTGATTGCAATGGTTGACGATCCCGGCGAGTATAGTGAACTGACCGCCTTTGTACAGAAGTTTCAGGGATTCGACACATCGTTTAATGACAAGGTGGACGAGGCAAAAAACTGATAGAGGAAGGGGATGGGGAAGCGAACTTTGCTTACTATGCCCTTCTGAAATTACATATTTTACCTTCTATTTTTATGGCAATGGAAGAGATGGAAAAAGCCTTTGTCATAGCTTCTATCAAATTAAAATTAGAAGATGACAAAAAGAAAGAAAAAGAAATGAAGCGCAGGACGAATAAGGGGAAGAAAGGCAGACGGTGACATGGGAAGCATAAGGTCATCACTGGAATTACAGGATAATTTCACCAATGTTTTGATGAATGTTATAAATGCAGTCAACATGTCTGTTTCTACAATGGAGCAGATGCAGACTGTAATGAATGGGACTGTCGATACAGCAGGCATACAGGGGATACATGACCAGCTGAATCAGGCTACAATTGCGGCACAGGAATTGGGGGAGGCGCTGCAGAACATGGGCGCCGCTGATGCTGGTTCACAGTCTGTGCCAATGGCGGATCCTGCCCCGGTAGAAGTACCCGTTGTGTGGCAGTCAGACAATCTGGAGGTGTTTACCAATAGCGGAATCGAGCGCTTTGAAATGGAAGTCCAGAGTACCAACAATCTGCTGCAGCAGTTGAGCACCACGCAGGACGCAATTGCAAGACAGGCATACAACACCAACATTTTTCCGCCTGAGGCGTTCCAGAACTTAAACAGTATGGCAGTAAGGATTGACAATATAAGGGACCGCATTCAGACAATAGAAGGCAATCCCCTAAACATGGGGACAGATACGGCAAATGCCGAACTGGAACAGTTGCGGGCACAGTTGAACCAGGCAGTGCAGGAACAGGAATTAATGAACCAGGCTGTTCAGAATATGGATGTCCAGGCAGCCAATGAAGCTTACCTGAGGCTGTCACAAATCATATCCGGGACAGAAAGGCATATCCGGGACAATACGGATGAGCAGGGAAGGTTTGATAATGAAATCCGGCAGAGTATGGACAGTGCTGAAGGATTGAAAAATATGATTGCAGGTGCAGTTGGCGCCTTTATCGGAATGGCAGGACTCAACAAGGCAAAAAGCTGGATTGAGGACTGTACAGCAGCATTTAATACACAGCTGAATGCAGAAACGCAGCTGATCAGCGTTCTGGCAAACATGCTGGACGCAGATTATGTTGCACAGTTCGAAGTTGATGTTGGTGCAGATACAACGGCTGCAATTAATGAGATCAACGCCATACAGGACAGCGTTGATGAAGTTACGGTATCCGTTACGGCTGAAACAAGGGCACTGACGGCGGCTTATGATCAGATAACGGCAAAAGCGAGTGAGATCCAGGGACAAGGCATTTATGGCGATGAAATTATGATTGCCGGTGCTGCGGAATTTGCAACCTATTTTTCTGATACAGATGCCGTTATGATGATGATGGATACATTGTCTGATTATGCGGTTGGTATGTCCGGAGGTGGTGCGCTGGATTCCTCTGCCATGGTCGGGTATGCTACGGATCTGGGCAAGATCATGTCTGGTTCGTATGGTGCCATGACCAAGAAAGGCTTTGAGTTTACGGATGCACAGAAAGCAATTGTGGAAGGGGAAGCAACGAGGGAGCAGATAGTTTCTGCCTTGGGAGAAGAATATCTTGATATGTCGGCTGACATGCAGGCAGCAGCGGCAATTTCGCAGGTGATTGACGAAGCATGGGGCGGACTGTATGAGACAATGAGTAATACCCCGGAAGGGAAAATTATCCAGATGAATAATACATGGGGGGATATGATGGAGGTTGTAGGAAAACAACTGTACCCTTATGTGCTTTTATTCGTGGATGCCATCACTGGAAATTGGGGGACGATACAGGCTGTGCTCGACAGCATTACACTTGGCCTGCAGGTTATGCTTGGTGTGCTGTCATGGCTGATGGAAGGTGCGATTGGTTTTGCACAGGTCATTGCTGATAACTGGAAATGGATCAGTCCCGTTATATATGGGATAACAGGCGCCCTTGCAGTATATGGTGCATATCTTGCAGTTACGAAGGGGTTGGAACTGGCCTCAGCAGCAGCCAAGGGTGTTATGGCAGTATGGGAAGGTATTCATGCGGCTGCAATATGGGCTACAACATCGGCAACATGGGCAGAAGTGACAGCACAGAATGGACTCAATGCCGCCATGTATGCATGCCCAATTGTCTGGATCATTGCTTTGATAATAGCATTGGTTGCAATTATATTTGCAGTATGTAATGCAATTGCCAAAATGACAGGAATTGCAAATTCGGGTTTTGGTGTAATAACAGGTGGAATTTATGTGGCAGGAGCTGCATTAAAAAATTTAGGCCTGCTTGCGGTCGACATAGCGTTGGGGATTGGTAATGCCATAGCGGCTTCGGCAGGCAATATGATGACGGCTTTCCATAACGCGATATATTCAGTTCAGTCTTGGTTTTATAACCTGCTGTCAACTGTGTTGACAGTCGTTGAAGGGATCTGCGCAGCATTGAATAGACTGCCCTTTATTGAATTTGACTATTCTGGAATTACAGCTGCTGCAGATAGTTATGCAGCAAAAGCGGCGGAAGCAGCAGGAAATAAAGAGGACTACACAAGTATTTCGGATGCCTTCAAGGAAGGTTTTTCGACATTTGACACATTTCAGGATGGATGGGCAGCAAATGCTTTTAATGCTGGAGCTTCGTGGGGAGATGGTATTGTGGAAAGTATAGGAAATTTTGACCCGTCTTCTCTGTTTGGTACAACAGACATTCCGTCTGCTGACGATTTTGCAGGTGCATTGACGGCGGAAGGAATTGGGAGCGGTATTGATGATATTTCCAGCAATACTGGTGCTATGGCAGACGCCATGGATATAACCAGCGAGGAACTGAAATACCTCCGTGATATGGCAGAGCAGGAAACAGTAAACAGGTTTACCACTGCAAAGATAACCATAGAGCAAACAAACCACAATACGGTCAAAAATGGCATGGATCTGGATGGCATTATGTCTAGCCTGACAGACGCCGTGAGTGAAGCTGTTGAGAACACAGTGGAAGGAGTGCATATGTGATGGCAAAAAGTGGATATGATTTTTACCTGGATAAATGCCTGCTGCCGATTGCCCCGTCCAAGCTTTCCATAAAGATCAACAATGCAAATGAGACGATTACCATGATTAATGACGGGGAGATCAATATCTTGAAAAAAGCAGGTCTGACGGACATTGAATTTGAATGTTCCATACCACAGGTACAGTACCCATTTGCGGTGTACAAGTCGGGATTTATGGGGGCGGACTATTTTCTAGGTTATTTCGAGTCCCTCAAAACACGAGGAAGGCCATTCCAGTTTATTGTATGCAGAAGAAAACCGACAGGCAGCAGGTTGTTTGATACCAACATAAAAGTATCCATGGAAGACTACAAAATCACGGAAGATGCAAAAAACGGATCTGATCTCACCGTAAAAATAAACCTTAAACAATGGAAAGATTACGGAACCAAAACAGTGAGTATCAGTTCCGGGGGTGGGAAGCTTCAGGCAAGCGTTGAGCCACAGAGGGAAGCGAATACGTCCCCCGCGCCGGAAACGGCACAGACTTATACAGTGGTAAAGGGAGACTGCCTTTGGAATATTGCCAAGAAATTCTATGGTAATGGTTCAGAATATCCAGTCATTTACAATGAAAATAAGAGCGTAATAGGCGGAAACCCAAACCGGATCTATCCGGGGCAGGTTCTTACAATCCCGGCAGTTTAGGAGGTGTAATATTGGGAGTTGAAATTTTGATTGGAAATGAGACTGGAGCAAAAGTATTCATTCCGGTGGTGGTGGAGGGGGTTGAGTGGACAACAGAACGCAAAGGTACACCAGGTAAGCTGACATTCAAAGTATTAAAAGATGAAATTCTTGATTTTTCTGAGGGCAGTCCGGTAAGCATGAGGGAAAATGGTGATGAGATATTTTTTGGGTTTGTATTCAGGCAGCAACGTTCAAAGGAGCAGATTATTACTGTAACAGCGTATGACCAGCTCCGCTACCTGAAAAACAAAGACACCATCGTATATGAGAACAAGACAGCAGACCAGTTATTACAGATGATCGCCTCAGATTTTGACCTGAATGTTGGAATATTGGAAAACACGAAATATATCATTGGATCACGGGTTGAGGAAAACACTTCATTATTTGACATGATTCAGAATGCTCTTGACCTGACATTGACTAATACAGGGGAAATGTTTGTGTTATATGATGATTTCGGCAAATTGAATTTGAAAAATCTGTCTTCCATGGCGGTGGGAACACCAGAAGCATATTTAATGGTTGACAAAGAAACAGGGGAAAACTTTGAGTGCACATCATCGATCGATGAGAATACTTACAATAGGATTAAGCTGACCTATGACAATGAAAGTACAGGAAAAAGGGAGGTATACATTGCACAGGATTCCGGAAATATAAACAGGTGGGGAGTATTACAGCATTTTGATACGTTAAAAAAAGGTGAAAACGGTCAGGCGAAGGCCGATGCACTGCTGAATCTTTACAACAAGAAGACACGGAATCTAAAGCTCACAAATGTGTTGGGAGACAACCGTGTCAGAGCCGGCAGCATGATTGTTGTAAATCTTGATCTGGGCGATACAAAATTAAGGAACTTCATGCTGGTGGAAAGCTGCAGACATACTTATGGAGAAAATGAGCACTGGATGGACCTGACGCTCAGAGGGGGTGAATTTGTTGGCTGATGCAAGTGGATTCTTGGAAATATTAAAAAAAGCCGCACTGGATGCACAGGAAGCAGCAAAGCCCGTCAATGTGCAGTTTGGGGAAGTAAAGTCAAAAGACCCGTTAAAAATAAGTGTAGAACAAAAAATGATGCTTGGCGAAGCGCAGCTCATTCTTACAAGGAATGTCACGGAGTATCGATCAACAGTAACTGTTCAGGGAGGAACCAAGAGAGACATTATAATACAAAATGCTTTACAGGTAGGAGATAAAGTAATTTTGATACGGCAGCAGGAAGGACAAAAGTTTATTGTGGTTGACCGGATAGGAGGCGGAGCATGATTCCATCAACAGCTGGTTTTTTAGATAAG
>CAMWLV010000158.1 GCA_947175175.1 uncultured Lachnospiraceae bacterium | reverse complement strand
ATCAGATCAATACCTACTGGAATGCAGATGATCAGAATGTATTCCTTGCAATTTTGAAAGGGATTTTCAGCATGGCATCTACAGGAAAAGGTGCAATCAAGATAGCGAATGCAGAATTTGTTGATATGCATACATTTGATATCAGCGCACCTGATGGTGGGAATACTACCGAAGCGATGTGTATGAGTGCAACAACGCTAAACAGCGCTATTCAGAGAGCCTGCGGAGACAATAAACACAAATTTGCCCTGGTATTCTGTCACAGTGCAGTTTCAACGAATCTTGAAAACTTAAAATTGATTGCTTATTTAAAGTACACGGATGCAGATGGAATTGAGCGGGATCTTGGAATGGCAACATGGAACGGGAGACTTGTTGTGATTGACGACTCTATGCCAACAGAAATTATTCCGGCTGTAGAAAGCACAGAGGGTGTGGAAGGCCACGAGGCGTATACAGTATACACAACCTACATATTGGGTGAAGGGGCTATTGGATTTGAAGATGTTGGCGCAAAGGTTCCATTCGAGATGATCCGTGATGCAAAAACAAGAGGCGGGGAAGATACCCTTGTATCCAGAAAACGTCACGCAGTAAGTGTTGCAGGGATCTCTTATTTAAAGGCTTCACAGGCAACAAACAGTCCAACAAACGAAGAACTGGAAAAGGGAGAAAACTGGTCGTTGGTAAATGATGACAAAAAGGCAATTGAACATAAGGCAGTGCCGATTGCCCGGATTCTATCGAGGGGATAATCTGAAAGGGCAGATGTAATGTTTGGAACAGAAGCAGTAAAAGAGAGACTGAAATCTTTTGGTTACGAAGTCAAGGCAGATGATGAATTTGCTTTGACTTTTTGTGTTGAAAAAGTCTGTAGCACCATCAGGAATGAAATCAACCAGAAGAATGTACCAGAAGGATTGGAACATATTGCAGTTGATATGGCGGTGGGTGAGTTTTTGATGGCAAAGAAAACTTTTTCGCCAGATGATATTACAGGGCTGGATCTGGGTATTGCAGTAAAACAGATACAGATGGGTGACACGAATACGGTGTTTGCAACCGGAGATGCAAGCATGACGCCTGAACAGAGACTTAACAATCTGATCAGTTATCTGTTGACACACGGGCGGGATGAATTTTCCTGCTACAGAAAACTGAGGTGGTAAGATGATAAGAGATGCAATCAAGCAGGCACAGGAAATGGCGAGGACAGCACTTGAACAGACATACGGGGGATTGTGTACCATCATCGAGTATCATGATGTGATAAATGAGAAGACCAAACTGTCCAATGAGGAAGAGGTTGTTGTAGTAAAGGACAGACCTTGTAAGTTGTCTTTTGAGAAACTGGATGCTGCTGTCCAGACCGAGACGGCAGCATCGGTATCACAAGGTATCAAGTTGTTTATTGCGCCAGAAATCAGCGTCAACAGCGGTTCAAAAATAATTGTCACGCAAGACGGAGTAACAAATGAGTATTCTGCAAGTGGGGAGCCAGCCACGTATTGCACACATCAGGAAATAATGCTGAAGCTGTTAAGGAGGTGGGCTTGATGGGGAAAATGGGAAAGTTTTCTGCTACAGACATGAAGAAGCTCCAAAAACAGCTGGACAAAATTAAGGAAGCGGATGCAGATGCCTTTGTGGAAGAATGTGCCAGGGAACTGGCCGCACGGCTGCTGGCAAAAGTTATAAAGCGCACGCCAGTAGGGGATTATTCAAAAGAAGTTGAAGTTGCAGCAAAGAGAGATTCAAAACACCATAAAAAAGGAGACACATACAAAAAGCGGGTAAATCCGGATGGGAAAGTAGGCGGTACGTTAAGAAGAGGGTGGATCTCAACAACACATGCAGAGGCAGAGAATAGTAAAGGTTCACCAACACATGAAGAAATATTGGAATATGCGAATGGATTGCAAATTAGCCGTTTAGGTGGAATATATCAGATTGAAATTGTTAATCCGGTCGAGTACGTCAGCTATGTGGAGTATGGTCACAGGCAGACGCCAGGAAGATATGTTCCAGCTTTGGGGAAACAATTAAAGCAGGGTTGGGTTCAGGGCAGATTTATGCTTACAATGTCAGAACAAGAGATTCGGGAGATTGCCCCAAAGGTACTTGAAAACAAAATCAAAAAATATTTAACGGAGTGCATGAAATGATAAATACAATAATTAAATCACTCAGCATAGCCCTGAATGCCGAATTTGGTGACAAGTATAAGAATCATAGAGAGGAAAAGAAGCAGGACTTGAATGAGCCCTGTTTTTTTATCCAATGTCTGAATCCGACAAAGAAATTATTTCTGGGAAAAAGATATTTCAGGCACAATCAGTTCTGTATCCAGTATTTTCCGGAAACGGGAAATAAGAATGAGGAATGTTCCGCAGTGGGCGAACGGCTTTTTGAATGCCTGGAATACCTGACAGTGGACGGTGATCTGGTCAGGGGGACGAAAATGCATTATGAGGTAGTAGACGGCATTCTGCATTTCTTCGTGAATTACGATATGTTTGTTTACAAGGTTGTGGCAGCTATGGAAGTTATGGAGGAAGTTTCTGCGGAAACTTCGGTGAAAGGACAGGTGGTAACATGACAGGAAAGAAAAAAGATCTGGAAACAGTCACAGAAGGCGCGGCGGCAGCAGAGAACAGGTTCTCAAAAAGTCAGCTGCTTGTGTCAGAGCATTTCAGGGACAGAAGGGATCTTGTGGATGCTCTTCTTGACGATGGCGGATCATACACGGTTAAATCCGTGGAAGAAAAAATTGAAAAATATATGAAAGGTAAGGTGAAGTAATAATGGCTTTAGGCGGAGGTACATTTTTGCTGCAGAATAAGGAACTGCCGGGTGCGTATATCAATTTTGTCTCGGCGTCTTCTGCAAACGCATCTCTTTCTGACAGAGGGATCGCAACCATGCCACTCGAAATGGACTGGGGAGTGTCAGGGGAGATCTTTCAGGTGACAAATGAGGATTTCCAGAAAAACAGTATGGAGATTTTCGGATATGAGTATACAAACGATAAGCTGAGAGGACTCCGGGATCTGTTCCTGAATACACGGACGCTTTATGGTTACAGGCTGAACGGAAACGGGAAAAAGGCTGCCAATGCCATTGCAGAGGCATTATATACAGGGATTCGGGGAAACGACCTGAAAATTGTGGTTCAGATAAACACAGACAACGAATCCATGTTTGACGTAAAAACACTGTTAGGGACGGCAGTGGTTGATGAACAGACTGTTTCCAAAGCTGATGAACTGATTGATAACAGATTTGTAAAGTGGAAGCCGGATGCGGAGCTGGAAGCGGCAGCAGGGATTCCGTTGACGGGCGGCGAGAATGGGGAAGTGGCCGGCTCGGAACATCAGTCGTATCTTGACAAGGCAGAGTCATACACATTCAACGTAATGGGAGCTGTTGTGACGGACGATACGACGAAAGCATTGTACACTGCATATAATAAACGCCTGCGTGATGAGATGGGGGTAAAGTTCCAGACTGTTCTTTACGACTATGCGAAGGCCGACTATCCTGGGGTAATCAGTGTAAATAATAAAGTCATGGATGATGGGTGGAGTGAAGCAGCCCTTGTGTATTGGGTGACAGGTGCTACGGCTGGGTGTGCAGTCAACAAGAGCAACCAGAATAAGAAATATGATGGAGATTTCACGGTGGATACTTCATATACGCAGAGCCAGTTGAAAGAGGCCATTAAGGCGGGAAAATTCACATTCCATATGGTCGGTACAGATGTAAGGGTACTGGAGGATATCAATACAATGGTCACGACATCTGACACACAGGGAGATATTTTCAAAGATAATCAGACGGTCAGGGTTATCGATCAGATCGGAAATGATATTGCAGTACTTTTCAATACAAAGTACCTTGGTGTTGTTCCAAATGATGCTGCTGGCCGGATTTCTCTGTGGTCTGATATTGTGGCGCATCATAGAGAAATGGAGCGGATACGGGCAATTGAGGAGTTTTCCGAAAGTGATGTGGCAGTAGTTCAGGGTACTACTAAGAAAGCAGTGGTTGTTTCTGATCTCATAACAGTTGTAAATACAATGAGCAAATTATATATGGTTTGCACAATTTGTTAAAAAGAATAAATATGATTAAGGACGGGAAACCGTTCTTTTTCTTTTAAAGAAAGGAAGGAGTAAAGCAGGATGAATGGTAATGTAACAATGAATGCAAAGGATGCTGTATATGGTAGCCTTGCGGAATGTTTTATTACAATTAAAGGAAGGCGCTATAATTTTATGAGCCTTACTGACTTTGAAAGTAAATGGGAAGTAAACATTACGGAAGTGCCAATCTTAGGCAAGGTTGGCATGGGGCATAAAGCTGCTGGGGGGAAAGGTACATGGAGTGGTACAGCGCACTATAACCAGTCAGTATTCCGGGATATGGCAAACAATTATCAGAAAACTGGGGAAATGCCTTATTTTGAGATCCAAGTCAGCAACGAAGATCCTACCAGTGCAGCAGGCAGGCAGACAATTATCCACAGGGGATGTCTTTCTGACACATTTATACTGGCAAAATTCCAGGCTGGTGAGGAGCTCTTGGACGAGGAGCTTTCAGGAACATTTGAAGAGTGGGACATGCCTGAAAAATTCAAAGAACTGGATGGTTTTGTAACAAATTAAACAGCCCAAAATTCCTTGTAAAACGTTACTATAGGCTCATACAAGTTTTTTCGTGATAAAGATAAAAGTAAGGAGAATAAGAAAATGTCTAAATTCAGCAGATTTATGAAGTCAAATAAAACGGAGAAAAAGAATGAAATGTATGCTCCAACAAAATCCCTCTGTGATGAGAATGGAGAACCACTAAAATGGGAGTTCCGCCACATGACAGCAAGGGAAGCCGAAGAATTAAGGGATGAATGTACTATTGATGTACAAGTGACTGGAAAGCCGAATATGTTTCGGCCTAAGCTACAGTCCAGCAAATATGTTAGAAAAATGATTGCGAAGTCTGTAGTGATGCCTGATCTGTATGATGCAGAACTGCAGGATTCCTATGGCGTGAATACACCTGAGGAACTACTGATTGCAATGGTTGACGATCCGGGTGAGTACAGTGAGCTGACCGCTTTTGTACAGAAATTTCAGGGATTCGATACATCGTTTGATGACAAGGTGGACGAGGCAAAAAACTGATAGAGGAAGGGGATGGGGAAGCGAACTTTGCTTACTATGCCCTTCTGAAATTACATATTTTACCTTCTATTTTTATGGCAATGGAAGAGATGGAAAAAGCCTTTGTCATAGCTTCTATCAAATTAAAATTAGAAGATGACAAAAAGAAAGAAAAAGAAATGAAGCGCAGGACGAATAAGGGGAAGAAAGGCAGGCGGTGACATGGGAAGCATAAAGTCATCACTAGAATTACAGGATAATTTCACCAACATTCTGATGAATGTCATAAACGCAGTCAACATGTCTGTTTCCACAATGGAGGAGATGCAGACTGTAATGAATGGACCTGTTGATACAGCAGCCATACAGGGGATACATGACCAGCTGAATCAGGCCACGATTGCGGCACAGGAATTGGAAGAGGCGCTGCAGAATATGGGCGCTGCTGATGCTGGCTCACAGTCTGTGCCGATGGCGGAGCCTGCCCCGGTAGAAGTACCCATTGTGTGGCAGTCAGACAATCTGGAGGTGTTTACCAATAGCGGAATCGAGCGCTTTGAAATGGAAGTCCAGAGTACCAACAATCTGCTGCAGCAGTTGAGCACCACGCAGGACGCAATTGCAAGACAGGCATACAACACCAACATTTTTCCGCCTGAGGCGTTCCAGAACTTAAACAGTATGGCAGTAAGGATTGACAATATAAGGGACCGCATTCAGACAATAGAAGGCAATCCCCTAAACATGGGGACAGATACGGCAAATGCCGAACTGGAACAGTTGCGGGCACAGTTGAACCAGGCTGTGCAGGAACAGGAATTAATGAACCAGGCCGTTCAAAATATGGACGTCCAGGCAGCCAATGAGGCTTACCTCAGGCTGTCACAAATCATAGCAGGGACAGAAAGGCATATCCGGGACAATACGGATGAGCAGGGAAGGTTTGACAATGCAATCCGGCAGAGTATGGACAGCGCTGAGGGCTTGAAAAACATGATTGCGGGTGCAGTCGGAGCCTTTGCAGGAGTGGCAGGACTCAGTAAGGCAAAAAGCTGGATTGAAGACTGTACGGCGGCATTTAATACGCAGTTGAATGCGGAGACGCAGCTGATCAGCGTTCTGGCAAACATGCTGGATGCAGATTATGTGGCGCAGTTTGAAGTAGATGTTGGCGCAGATACAACGACAGCAATTAATGAAATTAATGCGATCCAGAATGGGGTTGATGAAATTACTATTCCAGTGACAGCGGAGGCAAAGGCACTGACTGCTGCTTATGATCAGATTACGGCAAAAGCGAGTGAGATTCAGGGACGGGGCATTTATGGCGATGAAATTATGATTGCTGGTGCTGCGGAATTTGCAACCTATTTTTCCGATACGGATGCCGTTACAATGATGATGGATACATTGTCAAATTATGCGGTTGGTATGTCCGGAGGTGGTGCGCTGGATTCTTCTGCCATGGTTGGGTATGCTACGGATCTGGGCAAGATCATGTCTGGTTCGTACGGGGCTATGACAAAAAAGGGCTTTGAGTTTACAGAGGCACAGAAAGCGATTGTGGAAGGGGAAGCAACAAGGGAGCAGATAGTTTCTGCTCTGGGAGAAGAATATCTTGATATGTCGGCCGACATGCAGGCAGCAGCGGCAATCTCACAGGTGATTGACGAAGCTTGGGGTGGTTTGTACGAGACAATGAGTAATACCCCTGAAGGAAAGATTATTCAGATGAATAATACATGGGGGGATATGATGGAGGTTGTAGGAAAACAGTTATATCCTTATGTACTGCTGTTCGTAGATGCTATTACTCAGAATTGGGGGACAATCCAGATGGTTCTGGACGGAATCACACTTGGGCTGCAGGTTATGATGGGTGTGCTGTCATGGTTGCTGGAGGGGGCGTTGAACTTTGCCCAGACAGCCATAGACAATTGGTCATTGATATCCCCTGTCATTTATGGGGTGGCGGGTGCATTGGCGGTATATGGGGCATATCTGGCGATTACAAAGGGTATGGAACTGGCATCAGCGGCAGCAGTTGGGGTGATGGCAGCGGCGCAGTTTATAAAGGTTGCTGCCATATCTGCGGTCACAGGTGCGACAATGGCAGAAACCGCGGCACAGATGGGACTGAATGGTGCAATGTATGCGTGTCCCATTGTCTGGATTATCGTTTTGATTATTGCCCTGATAGCAGCGTTTTATGCAGCAGTGGCGGCCGTAAATAAATTTGCGGGGACTTCTGTTTCCGCAACAGGTATCATTTGTGGAGCGTTCATGGTTGCGGGAGCTTTTATATTGAACACCACAATTGGAGTGTTCAATGCAATACTTCAGGCGGTATGGACAATTTTTGTAGAGCATTTTATTGGACTTATAGAATTTGTTTTAAATGCTGCCAATGGTGGATTTAATAGTTTTGGGGGCGCAGTTGCAAACCTGATAGGACAGATTATTTCATGGTTTCTTTCTTTGGGTGAGGTTGTGACGAAGATTATAGATGCTATTTTTGGAACCGATTGGACTTCTGGACTTAATGAGTTGCAAGGTAAGGTACTTGAATGGGGAAAAAATGACAATGCAATTACTTTGGATCGGACAGCACCAGTTATAGATACACGGTTTGATTATAGTGCTGCATGGGATGCAGGATATTCTTTCGGCGAAGGGATTGATGAAAGCATAGCGAATTTTGATCCGTCCTCTTTGTTTGGGACAACAGATATCCCATCAGCTGACGATTACGCAGGTGCATTAACGGCAGGGGGGATCGGGAGCGGTATTGATGATATTTCCGGCAATACTGGGGCCATGGCAGACGCCATGGATATAACCAGCGAGGAACTGAAATACCTTCGCGACATGGCAGAGCAGGAAACAGTCAACAGGTTTACCACTGCGCGGATCACTATAGAGCAGACAAATCACAATACAGTAAAAAACGGTATGGATTTGGATGGTATCATGTCTGGCCTGACAGATGCCATAAGCGAAGCTGTCGAGAACACAGTAGAAGGAGTGCATATGTGATGGCAAAAAGCGAGTTTGACTTTTACTTGGATAAATGTCTGTTGCCGATTGCCCCGGCAAAGCTTTCCATAAAGATCAACAATACAAATGAGACGATAACCATGATTAATGATGGGGAGATCAATATACTGAAAAAAGCAGGACTGACGGACATTGAATTTGAATGTTCCATACCACAAGGACAATATCCGTTTGCAGTGTACAAGTCGGGATTTAAGGGTGCTGATTTTTTCCTTGGCTATTTCGAGTTCCTCAAAACAGGAGGAAAACCATTCCAGTTTATTGTATGCAGAAGAAAACCGACAGGCGGCAGGTTGTTTGATACCAACATAAAAGTATCCATGGAAGATTACAAAATCACGGAAGATGCAAAAAACGGATTTGATCCCACTGTAAAAATAAACCTTAAACAATGGAGAGATTACGGAACCAAAACAGTGAGTATCAGTTCCGGGGGTGGGAAGCTTCAGGCAAGCGTTGAGCCACAGAGGGAAGCGAATACGTCCCCCGCGCCGGAAACGGCACAGACTTATACAGTGGTAAAGGGAGACTGCCTTTGGAATATTGCCAAGAAATTCTATGGTAATGGTTCAGAATATCCAGTCATTTACAATGAAAATAAGAGCGTAATAGGCGGAAACCCAAACCGGATCTATCCGGGGCAGGTTCTTACAATCCCGGCAGTTTAGGAGGTGTAATATTGGGAGTTGAAATTTTGATTGGAAATGAGACTGGATCAAAAGTATTCATTCCGGTAGTGGAGGAGGGGGTTGAGTGGACAACAGAACGCAAAGGTACGCCAGGTAAGCTGACATTCAAAGTATTAAAAGATAAAATTCTTGATTTTTCTGAGGGCAGTCCAGTAAGTATGAGGGAAAATGGTGATGAGATATTTTTTGGGTTTGTATTCAGGCAGCAACGCTCAAAGGAGCAGATTATTACTGTAACGGCGTATGACCAGCTCCGATACCTGAAAAACAAAGACACTATCGTATATGAAAACAAGACAGCAGACCAGTTATTACAGATGATCGCTTCAGATTATAACCTGAATGTTGGAATATTGGAAAACACGAAATATATCATTGGATCACGGGTTGAGGAAAACACTTCATTATTTGACATGATTCAGAATGCTCTTGACCTGACATTGACTAATACAGGGGAAATGTTTGTGTTATATGATGATTTCGGCAAATTGAATTTGAAAAATCTGTCTTCCATGGCGGTGGGAACACCAGAAGCATATTTAATGGTTGACAAAGAAACAGGGGAAAACTTTGAGTGCACATCATCGATCGATGAGAATACTTACAATAGGATTAAGCTGACCTATGACAATGAAAGTACGGGAAAAAGGGAGGTATACATTGCACAGGATTCCGGAAATATAAACAGGTGGGGAATATTACAGCATTTTGACACGTTGAAAAAAGGCGAAAACGGTCAGGCGAAAGCCGATGCACTGCTGGATCTTTATAACAAGAAGACACGGAATCTAAAGCTCACAAATGTACTGGGAGACAACCGTGTCAGGGCCGGTAGCATGATTGTTGTAAATCTTGACCTGGGTGATATGAAATTGAGGAATTTCATGCTGGTGGAAAGCTGCAGGCATACTTATAGGGAAAGTGAGCACTGGATGGATCTGACGCTCAGAGGGGGTGAATTTGTTGGCTGATGCAAGTGGATTTTTGGAAATATTAAAAAAAGCTGCGTTGGATGCACAGGAAGCAGCAAAGCCCGTCAATGTGCAGTTCGGGGAAGTAAAGTCAAAAGCTCCGTTAAAAATAAGTGTGGAACAAAAAATGATGCTTGGCGAAGCGCAGCTTATTCTTACAAGGAATGTCACGGAGTATCGATCAACAGTAACTGTTCAGGGAGAGACAAAGGGAGACATTATAATACACAATGCTTTGCAGGTAGGGGATAAAGTAATCTTGATTCGACAGCAGGAAGGACAAAAGTTTATTGTGATTGACCGGATAGGAGGCGGAGCATGATTCCATCAACAGCTGGTTTTTTAGATAAG
>CAMWLV010000157.1 GCA_947175175.1 uncultured Lachnospiraceae bacterium | reverse complement strand
ATACAGGATGGTGTAAAAAGTGAATTATATGGGCAAGAGATTTTTGAGTATATTCTTAAATATTTGACTCCATATTGTGCAGCAGAAGGAAAAATAGATGATAAATATGTGATGTATAATTGCAAAAATATTAAAAAATTATTTAAAGCAATAATAAACGAAGAATATAGGGGAAACGGCATTATACGCTTGAATAAGTGCAGAGAGAATCTTGAGAGAGGGCTAAAGCAGGAAAACAGTGAATGTTATGTAATATTTAAAGAGCTGATAGTTGAGATGTTCAAGAATGCAACCATAATATGGTATGTGTCTAATTATCATAGGGGACATTGGAAAACAAAGCAGGCAAATATTACATGTATTCAGGGAATGGTACTTGGATACTGTGGATCATATGATGATAGATGGAGCAGTAGCTTTAAGCAGGCATATTTTAAGATTTTTTCCACCATGGATGAAAGACAGTTTCGAAATCTGTTTGGAGAGAGTAAGGAGACAAACAGCGGTATTTCTATACGAACAATTTTAAACTCGTTTGTTACTAAAATGATAGGCTGTGATAAATATCATCAAGATTTTTTTCAGAGTCGCTGTGAGAAATGTGATGACTGCGATTTAAAATGTAACTGTTTTAAATTTAGATTGTTAGATGCCTATGAAACAGATGAATTAAAAAATGATAAAGTAGAAACTAGGGAGGGTTGGTTAAATGCGCGGACTAATTTTATAGAACGTTTTGAGAAGAAAGAACATGATTTCATGGGTTATTTCATAAATACTTTTTTGGGTATTATCTCTGAATTTGAGAAGCACAATTTAAATAAGATTGAGAATGCACTGGAGAATGAAGAAAATAAAGAAAATTTTGAAATGCATTTAGAGGAGATCAAGAAATATATGCAAGGGCTTTTCAAAGATGAATGTGAAATAGAGGATGAAATATTATTGTACATGAATAAGAGATATAAGGATTTGAAATAAAATACATAGTTATTTAAGATTGCCAAAATTTGTGAAGTTTTTACCTGTATGCCCAGCAGTGGATGTTTCTCGCGAGTATACCAAGGTCGCCAAACGTATGTCCATGGATATACTTCGGATTTGCGGAATTTTCGGACTTCTGTAACAGTTTCTTCACTTCTGGCATCTTGCGGTCTTCCTTGGACAGTTTTACTCCATCGCTTACAAGGATATGGAAGTTTCCTTCTTGGTAGTGATATGACAATGGCGCAGTTTTCGAGGGATGATATCTTAATCTATCAGGGTCGTGAGGAGGGGTATTAAGGCATTCATACTTGACCAGGTGGAAGACGGGGTGGCAGAAAGCATTATTATACAGAAACTCCGAAAACACTTTTTGCTGGATGCGAAGACAGCAAGACAGTATTACAGGGTATATGGAAGATAAAGCACGGAAGTTTTTATGGAGTACAACAGGAGCAATATCTAAAATAAATTATGGTGTAAAAACAGGAGCATTCCAGGAAAATGGAGTGCTCCTGTTTTTGCTGTGAAACAGATGGAGATGATGTATTGTATTTGACTTTACATGGTTTCGACATTTTCCATGAAAATTGTATAAAATACCTGCTGCGCCAAGGATGCGGACAGTTGCAGTTTGGATCCTGTGTTCTGCCACATATGGTATCCAAGCGAAACAGAAATGTAACGGATCCGGTTTGGGTTACAGTGGGTGAAGATAACGTATTAAAATAAACTGAAAAATATCTATAAAGTTTACCAATTATGATGTTTTCCATGTATAATAAGTTTAACGTTCAAGATCAAATCCATTCTTTATTAAACGAAAAGATTCATGGAAAACATTTATAAACAATTGACGGCTCAAATAGAGATGTAGAAAAAATAGGTTATAAATATAGAGGTGGGTACCATGCGTATTGCATATTGTGAGGACGAAGCTGCGCAGGCGGAACTTGTCCACGCCATGATCAGGCAGTGGGCAGAGAGCCGGAAGATAACGGCGGAGGTTGTTCTGTTTGAGAGTGCGGAGGAGTTCCTTTTTAAAAATGAAGATTATCCATATGATGCGGTTTTTCTGGACATTGCGATGCGGCAGATGAACGGCGTGGAGCTTGCGCATGCAATCCGCAACAAGGAAAAAAAGCTTCCGATTGCTTTTCTGACAGCGGATAAAACGTTTGCGATCGAGGGTTATGAGGTACATGCGGTAAGATATCTGCTTAAGCCAATCACGATTGATAAGCTTTGGAGCCTGCTCGATGAACTGTTGGCTGAGCGGGAAAGCGATGCAGAGGACATAGTCTGTATCACGGTTGGGGAGAAGGGAGCTGTCAGGAAACTTGCGGAAAGCAGCATTTGTTACATAGAGGTGCTGGGACACTATACACAACTTCATCTCAATGACAATTCTACAGTCCGCATAAAGGAAAGTTTGGCGGCAATTGTGGGAGAACTGCACAGGAAAGAACTGTTTGTGAAATGTTACAGAAGTTTTGTGGTAAACTTGTCGTATGTCGAGAAGATCAGCCGCACGGAATGTACGCTCTCCGATGGGACAGCTTTGCCAGTCAGCCGAAGCTCCTATCAGGAGTTGAATGAGCGGTTCATACAGTACTATAGAGAAAAGATATAACAGTGAGAATATTGATATAGATACCCAAAATGGTATAAAAGATTCGGGGAACTTTCATGAATACGATAATGATACTTTTGTTAAGCCTGATACTGCTTGCGTTGACAGTATTTCTGCTGTATCACATTCTGGACAGGATTTACGCAAGGCAGATCGCGGCGTATCAGAACAAACTAATGAAAAATGAGGTAGACGAAGTGCATAATATCTATCTCACAATGCGGGGCTGGAGGCATGATTACCACAATCATATGCAGTCCATCAAGGCATATCTGGCGATGGATAATCTGGAGGAGGCAAGAGCCTATCTGGACAGGCTGGAGCAGGATCTGGACGACATCAATCTGCTCTTCAACACTGGAAATATTAATGCGGATGCTATCTTAAACTCCAAGATTTCCCTTGCGATTAAGAAAGGGATCCAGGTGGATTATAAGGCGACAGTTCCAAAGGAGCTTGCCGTGTCGGATATTGACCTGTGCGTTGTCATTGGCAATTTGATCGACAATGCGGTGGAGTCGTGTGAAAAAGTTGAGCCGGAAAATCAGTTTATCCGGCTCTATATTGGCATCTTGCGCAAACAGCTCTATCTGTCGGTCAGCAATGCAACGAATGAGGTTGTACGGAAATTTGATGAGGAATATATCACGACAAAGCGCGGCAACCACGGGCATGGACTGAAACGGATCAACAATATTGTGGACAAATATGACGGCTATATCAACCGTAAGAACGAGCCGGGCGTCTTTGTGACGGAGATCATGCTGCCGCTTTAAATAATCCCATTCCATTCAGGTACAGATTTTTACCATCTGTGCCTTTTTCTGTGCAAAAAGGGGAAAGAATGGTAATATGACTGTAGACAGGGAACTGCTGGTTCCTACGACAAAGGAGAAGAACAAAGTTTGAAAGAAGGTCACTTTCAAACTATTGAATGTTATGCGTGCCAGAGCACGCAAGGGGGTATAGTCATGAAACAGTATTCGATATGGAGTAATTATCGGTATGCGTATGTACCGCTGTGGAAACACAAGAAAAAAATAGCTCTGTGTATCATTGCGGAGGCAGTATTCTATGTCTTTGTTCCGATTGTGGGAATGATGATCACTTCCATGATCATAGGAAGTCTGGAGCAGGGGATTTCTATGCGGCAGCTTGTTTTTCGGGCTATGATAGCATTTGCCGGTTATGGCATTTTGAATATGGTAAAAGGATACTTGGAGACGCGCGGCGATGGGCAGTATATTGAGGTAAGGACAGAACTGTTTATCATGAACCTCATCAAGAAAAATCTGACAGTCAGTATGGAGCAGTATGAGGATACAGAGGTTCAGAAATTAAAGGCGAAAACGGACGAATGCATGTGGACGAATACGACAGGCATAGAGGGATTTTTCCGCCATAACAGTGATCTTTTGAAAAGTGTACTTGGTCTGATGGTCTATGCAATGCTTGTGGGCAGCATGAACTTGAAGATTCTGCTGATGCTTGTCGGAATGTCTGTGATCAGTGCGGCAGCAGCGTATGCCGTGACGCGTTACTATCAGAAAATAAAGGACCCACTTTCGGAGCAGCATATGACAATGGATTATATCAACCGTGAGGTTGACGATGTGCAGGGAGGAAAGGATATCCGCATTTTCGAACTGGGGAGCTGGATCATCGAAAAGTACGACAGGGCAATCAGAAACTGCCGTCGTCTTTATTTTCGCAGGGACATACGTTCCTATGGAAGCAATATTCTTGACACAATATTAGATGGCGCGCGCGACATAGTCTGTTATCTGTATCTGATTCTGCAGCTCTCTCATGGTATGCGGATTTCCGAGTTTGTCTTTTATCTGGGACTGGTTGCCGGATTTTCGAATTGGATCAGTATGATCAGCAAGAGTATGGTTGCCATAAAACAGGACAGTGATCTGATTTGTGATCTACGTACATATCTTGAACTGGATGAGGAGATGCCTTCTGCGAAGAATGTGAATTGTACTTCGTGGGCAGATATCGAGATTGTGTTTGACCATGTCAGTTACAAATACCGCGGAGCTGAGGAGGAAGCACTGCAGGATGTCAGTTTCCGCCTTGCACCTGGGGAGAAGCTTGCGCTTGTCGGTGTGAATGGCGCGGGCAAGACGACGATCGTGAAGCTGATGTCGGGACTGTACCTTCCGACAATGGGAACAGTGTATGTCAATGGTGTCAGTACACGGGAATTGAATAGAAAAGACTATTTTGCAAAACAGGCAGCCATTTTTCAGGAGCCGTTTCAGACTTCCTACAGCATCAGCGAAAATGTGGCATTGGCAGAGTTGTATGACAGAGGAAAGGTTTGGGAGGTACTCGCGCAGGCAGGGCTTGAAGAAAAAGTTAAAAGCCTTGACAAACAGTTGGACACACATCTCGGAAAGGATATCATGCCGGATGGCATCACGCTTTCTGGCGGAGAGATGCAGAAGCTTTTGCTTGCGCGTGCGCTATACCGGAATGCAGCGCTTGTCATGCTCGACGAACCTACGGCGGCACTGGATGCGCTGGCAGAGACAGAGATTTATGAGAAGTACAAAACCCTGCTACAGGGGAAAAGCGTGCTCTTTATTTCGCACAGGCTTGCATCCACCAGATTTTGCGACAGGATCATTATGCTGTCTGAGGGACGGATCAGGGAGCAGGGAACACATGATGAGTTGATGCGGGCGCAGGGAGCATATTATGAAATGTACCAGGTTCAGAGCAAATACTATAATGACTTTGTGGAAAATACGCTAAAGGATCATTTTGAAAGCATTTGCTGAGAGGAGGGGCAACATTTATGAAAGAGAAGAAGAAAAATATGTCCATTAAGGAAATGTGGCACTACATCCTATTTCAGACAAAGGGCTATGGGACAATGAAAGCAGCGATTGTTTTCGGTGCGCTGACTGCAGCGGCAGTACCATATGTGAATAGTATGTTTTACGCTGGTATATTAGACCATCTTGTGCTTGCGGATTATGACAGGGCTGTCAGAATTGTAATGTGGATGGTGTGTGTGGTACTTGCATTAAAGCTTACGGCAAAGGGGTGTGAAAGGATCGTGAACCATTACTGTGAGCCGTGCGCGTATGAGATTAAGAAGAGAACTGCACAGAAAGCATTTTCCATGGAATATGAGATGATCGACTGGAAAGAGGCGCTGATGAAATTTCGCAGAGTGCGGGCGGGAGAGATTGGAATGGGCGGTGTGAATCGACAGCTTTGGGAAATCTATGCGTTTTTTCAGGAGCTTGTAGGGATTGGATTTGCCTGTGGCTTTGTGCTGGTTCTTTTTGCCAGAACGGACAGCACAAAGGAGGATATGACAGTGTCGCTGCTCTTGTCTGTGCTGATGATTCTGGTGTTTGCAGCAGTAATGATTCTGAGCGATTATTTTGCTAAAAAAGAAGGTGCATTCCGCGTGGAGACGGAACTGAAAAACGAACATGTTAATACACTGTCATTCTATCTGCTTAACTTGATCAACAAGGAAACCTATGTGAAGGACATCAGGCTCTTTGGGCTGGAAGACTATCTATATCAGAAGACGGAGAATTTTCGTACAGTGGGAAGAATGTATACAGAATGCAGCTGCTATAGCGGGAAATGCCGTGCAGTGCCGGCCTTTGCGGCTCAGATATTTGCGGCGGTCACTTATATCTGTATCGCGGCAAAAGCGATCGCGGGGAGTATCACGATCGGGGAGGTGACCATGTATGCAGGAGCGGTCATCACCATGGTTGCGGGAGCGCAGAGACTGCTGAGCAAGTATCAGGATATTAATTATATGAATGAATATCTGAATACTTACGAGGAGTTTATCACACGTCCGAATATGCATTATGATGGTACACTGCCGATTGAGAAACGTGATGACAATGAGTATTTGCTGGAACTATCCCATGTCAGTTTCCGCTATCCGGAGACGACGCAGGATATTTTAAAGGATGTTTCCATGACATTTCATATTGGGGAGAAGCTTGCCCTTGTTGGGATGAATGGTGCGGGAAAGACGACTCTGATCAAGCTTTTGTGCCGTCTGTATGAGCCGACCGAGGGAGAGATCCGATTAAACGGAATCAACATTGAAAAGTACGATTATGAGGAGTATGTCAAGATTTTTTCTGTCGTCTTTCAGGATTTTCACTTGTATGATTTTCCGTTGGATGAGAATGTGGCATCAGGTGAGCAGGTTGATGGAGAGCGGCTGCAGCATGCGCTGGATCTTGCAGGAATCTGGGAGCGCGTGCAGGAGCTTCCGCAGAAGCAGAGAACGTTACTCGGGCATGAAAACGGACAGGGTGTACTGCTCTCGGGAGGAGAGGCGCAGAAAACGGCGATCGCGAGGGCGTTGTACAAGGATGCGCCGTTTATCATAATGGATGAACCTACAGCAGCGCTCGACCCGCTTGCGGAGGCAGAAATCTATGAGAATTTTAACGCACTGATTCAAAATAAAACTGCAATCTACATCTCACATCGTATGAGCAGCTGCAAATTCTGTGACCGGATCGTGGTGCTCGGCGAAGGGCGGATTCTGGAGGAGGGAAGCCACGAGGCACTCTTGGCAAATAAGGGTACATACTATGAATTGTATAGTGCGCAGGAGGCGTACTACAAAAAATAGCTGTTGAAATGTGCTGGAAGATGCATTACAATTACTATTAAAGAAAAGGTTATAAAAGGTTATAATAGAAATTTGTAATAGAACAGAGTGTGTATGATAGGATGATTAGGAGGTGATATCGTGTCAGGGAAAACAACAACATTGAATTGCAGAGTGAATCCAGATGCGAAACAACAGGCAGAAGCAGTATTGTCAAGATTAGGAATCTCAATGTCAACAGCGATAGATATGTATTTGAAACAGATCAATCTTGTGGGAGGTATTCCTTTCTCAGTGGCAATTTCCCCTGATATGTCTTTTGAGGCGGATGATATGTCAGCATCAGAAATTCATGCAGCAATACATGAGGGGATTGATGATGCAGAAGCTGGGAGAGTGAAAGATGCGGCTAGTGTATTTTCGGATTTTAGAGAAAGGCATTTTTAATGGAAACATATCAGGTGCTTATAACAGAAAAAGCGGAAGCGGATATGGAAAATTTATACAACTATATTGCGGCAGACAATCTGGCACCAGAAGCAGCAATGGCACAGTATAATCGGATAGCCAGTCAGATTCTGGCATTATCTGAAATGCCTGCAAGAATTCGTGTAATGGATTCCGAACCAGAACATACATTAAAGGTTCGGAAGATGTCTGTTGATGAGTATTATGTCTTGTTTCAGATCAGAGAAAGTCAAGTGATCATTTTAAGAGTCTTGCATTGCAAACAGGACATAGAAGGGAAGCTGCTTGAATAGTATTTGATGTAATGTTTAAATAAATCATAAAGCTCCGCCCCAAATGGCGGGGCTTTATATATCTGGTTACACTTTGCCTTCTTTGAGTGCATTGTGCAGACCGGCAAAGACTTCGTCGTAGCGGTTGCATTCTTTGATACTTACAGTAGTTATATAAAGACTTAACGGAATTTCCTGATTTTCATAAGGAAATGTCTGTTCATTCATGCTGCGGATTTTATCTGCGATCTGTTCTGCATATGACTGCTCGCTACTGCCTGTCAGGATACAGAATTCATCACCGCCGATGCGGAACACGATATCGTCCTCGCCCGATGCTGCAGTCATGCGCCGCATCTGCTCTAAGATTGCCAGATCCCCGGCTTTTCTGGAGATATTGTTGATTGATATCATATGTTTGATGTCACAGAGGACGAAAAAGCAGTCCTTTCTTTCCTGAAATAAATCATATAATTCATTGATATCTACATGTCGTCTCTGCATAACGTAATTGTCTCCTTTCTGTGGAGGTACATATAACCTCGGAAATAACTCTGTGAACTTCTCGGTACGAAATTCAGAAGGTTTACAGTTCCATACCTGTTCAAATGCACGTGCAAAGGATTCGTGAGTACTATAACCATATTCAACGGCAATGTCCAGAATAGGCAGCTCCGGCTGCGTGGACAGTTTTTTTGCAGCCAGCGTCATTCGTCTGCGGACAATGTATTCATGCACGGAAATGTTATGTACACTGCGAAATAATTTTTCAAGGGTGGATTTGGAGCAGAAGCATGCAGACGCAATGTCTTCGGTTTTGATCTCATCACGCAGATGTACTTCGATGTATTCAAGCGCTGCCATTAAAAGCTCAATACGCTGCATAATCCATTCCCCTTTCCGATATCGTAATATTATTATAGCAGAGCAATCCATATCAGGTTTGATATTTTGAGTAAAGTTTTCAGGTATTATGGTACAGATTTTAGGATTTTTAGTATGGTTTTTCCATGGAATTGTCAAAAAATGAAGATATTTTACAAGACGCAATCTAATTTTTAGATTACAATAGACAGCGTACCACGGATGGGTGTTATAGGTATAGGAAGGAGGACGACATGAAAAAGGAAGTCAGGACAGTAGTATATGATGAGGAGTTAAGGTTGGAAGCATATCACTTTGAGGGGATCCTGCAGCCGTTTCCAAATCATTTTCATGATGAATATTATGTGATTGGATTTGTCGAGGGCGGGCAGCGGATGCTCTACTGCAAAAACAGGGAATATATCATCGAGAAGGACTGCATATTATTGTTCAATCCAGGCGATAACCACGCTTGCACGCAGAGCGACGGCGAAAGATTTGATTATCGTGGATTCAACATTCCAAAGGAAGTTATGCTGGATCTGGCGGAGGAGGTGACGGGTAAGCGCAAGCTCCCCGGATTTTCCGAGAATGTCATTATTGACGATGAGGCGGCAAGCTATCTTCGTCCGTTGCATGAGATGGTCATGAAAGGAATGGGGGATTTCGGAAGGGAGGAAACATTACTGCTCTTGATCTCCATGCTGATCCAAAATTACGGGCAGCCGTTTGAGCAGTGTATTCCGGAATGCAGGCAGGAGATTGAGAAAGCCTGTGAATATATGAAACAGCATTATGCAGAACGGATTTATCTGGATCAGATCTGTCGTCACACTGGCTTGAGCAAATCGACACTGCTCCGCGCATTTACAAAATCAAAGGGCATTACGCCATATCGCTATCTGGAGACGATCCGCATTAATGAGGCAAAGAAGTTGTTGGGGCAGGGAGCGGCACCAGTAGAGGCGGCTATACAGACGGGATTTGCTGACCAGAGTCATTTTACGAATTATTTTAACAGCTTTATCGGGCTTACGCCCGGATGTTACAATGAAATTTTTTCACCGAAAAACAGGGATGAGAGTCAGGAGGATACATATGGACTTACAGAATGAAAAGTGTGTCATGGTGATTGACGAAAATCTGCCGTTGGGGATCATCGTAAATACGGCTGCTATCATGGGAATCACGCTGGGAAAGGAAATGCCGGAGGTGGTCGGCAGGGATGTGTCTGATCGATCAGGCAGTCAGCATCTGGGAATCATCGAGTTTCCGGTGCCTATATTAAAGGGGAATTCCAGTCTGATCAGATCAATCAGAGGGAAATTATACGAACCAGAATTTTCAGATTTATCAGTGGTTGATTTTTCTGATCTGGCGCAGGGGTGCAAAACGTATGAGGAATATATTGAAAAAATGGAAAAGACATCAGAGGCAGAGCTGAACTATCTGGGAATTGCGGTCTGCGGCGCTAAGGAACTGTAGGAAAATAACTGATGCAGATTGCGCAGGATATTTCTTCGAGGGT